>CALDZS010000343.1 GCA_937944065.1 uncultured Amylibacter sp.
GGCGGACGTAGTTATCGCCGCGAATTCGGCAGTGTTCATTCAAGCCTTCACGCGTATCGGTCTGATACCTGATGCAGGCGGTACCTATTGGTTGCCGCGTCAAGTTGGGTTTTCGCGTGCCATGGGGGCAGCATTGTTCGCCGAACCAGTAACCGCACAGCAGGCGCAAGATTGGGGTATGATCTGGGAAGCTGTCGCAGACGACAATTTTGAAGAACATGTTCGCAACCGCGCGATGCATTTGGCAAAAGGCCCAACAGAGGCGTACCGGTACCTGAAAAAAGCACTGCGTTTGAGTTTTGATCAGACGCTGGACGAACAGTTGATTTCAGAGGCGCATTTGCAAGGGCGCGCAGGAAAAACCTATGACTTCAACGAGGGTGTTATGGCATTCTTAGAAAAGCGCGAAGCGAAATACGAAGGCCGCTAAGACCCAAAAAGGCCGCTCAGTGAGCGGCCTTTCTTTTATTCGGTTTATGCGTCTTTGTTGAACTTAAGATATTTTTCGGTCGGAAGACGCTTTTCGATATCGACATACTCGCGGTCGACTGCGCCCTGGTACAATTGACGTGGGCGACCGATTTTTAGTTTCGGATCTGCAATCATCTCTTTCCATTGTGAAATCCAACCAACAGTGCGCGACATAGCAAAAATTGGCGTGAACATCGATGTTGGGAAGCCCATCGCATCCAGAATGATGCCTGAATAGAAATCCACATTCGGATACAATTTCTTTTCGATGAAATACGGGTCAGATAGGGCAATACGTTCAAGCTCTTTGGCAACCTGCAACGTCTTGTTATCTTCAACTCCCATCAATTCCAAAACTTCGTCAGCGCTTTCCTTCATAACTTTGGCACGCGGGTCAAAGTTTTTGTAGACGCGGTGACCAAAGCCCATCAGGCGGAATGGATCAGACTTGTCTTTTGCGCGTGCTATATATTCAGGGATGCGGTCAACCGAACCGATTTCACGCAACATGTTCAAAGCCGCCTCATTGGCGCCACCATGTGCAGGGCCCCAAAGACAAGCGATACCAGCCGCGATACACGCAAACGGGTTGGCGCCCGAAGACCCAGCCAAACGTACGGTGGAGGTTGACGCATTTTGCTCGTGGTCAGCGTGAAGCGTGAAAATACGATCCATGGCTTTAGCTAAAACTGGGTTCACAACATATTCTTCGGCGGGGTTGGCAAAACACATGCGCAAGAAGTTGGACGCGTAGTCCAGATCATTCTGCGGATAAACAAACGGCTGTCCGATAGAATATTTGTAGGCATAGGCAGCGATCGTTGGAATTTTTGCTATCATACGGATCGATGCCAATTCGCGTTGATCCATGTCTGTGATGTCGGTGCTATCGTGATAAAAGGCAGACAATGCGCCAACCACGCCACACATAATCGCCATGGGGTGCGCATCGCGACGGAAACCACGGAACAAATGGTTCATCTGGTCGTGTAGCATCGTGTGCGAGGTGATGCGATCTTCAAATTCTTGCAACTGCTCTTTAGCTGGCAAGTCACCATATAGCAGCAGGTAGCATGCTTCTAGATAATGGGATTTCTCGGCCAGTTGTTCGATGGAATAGCCGCGATATTGTAGTTTTCCCAAACCGCCATCAATAAAGGTGATTGTACTGTCGCAGGCCGCAGTGGATGTGAAACCAGGGTCATATGTGAAAACACCACCATTTTTATATAGCGCTGTTATGTCAAGGACATCAGGCCCAGCTGATGGAGAGTAGATTGGCAAGTCCAGGGTTTTGTCACCAATAGTAAGTTTTGCAGTTGGGCTTTTGTCGGTCATATGGTTTCCTTTTCGCATCCAAAATGTGATCGATATCACATCGATAATTTATAATTTATAAGAGCATATCTCAAAATACGTTATGCAGCAATTTTCTCCACAGGAATGTTACTGCGGGTCTGTCACATCACGAATACGAGCAAGGCTCTCTTCTTTGCCGAGAATTGCCATCATACCAAAAGCAGATGGCGCATTGGCTTGTCCTGACAGGGCTGCCTTCAAAGGCATCCCGATTTTGCCAAGACCAATCTCCTGTGCGTCTGCAAAGGCGCGGCAGGCTTCTTCAATCTCTTCTGCGCTCCAGCTAACACCTGATAGCGTCGGGGTCAATTGTTTTAGTATACCATTGGATACTGAATCAAGTTTTTCCGCAGATTTCTCGTCCATCTCAATAGGTCGGGTGACTAAATTGAACCGAGCTTTTTGCAAAACATCCCCCAACTTTTTGGATTTTTCACGACAAATGGGCAGCGCTTGTTCAACACGGTTCAAGGCGTCGTCAGTCAAGTCTTCGCCAATTTCCAGCGCGTAAGCTTTGATATCGGCGATCAGTTGATCATCCGAGGCTTCTTTGATGTGAAAGGCGGAGACACTGTCCAGTTTTTTGAAATCCAGCCGTGACGGGGATTTTCCCATACCATTAAAGTCAAACCATTCGATGGCCTGCTGGGTTGTAAACAGCTCGTCATTGCCGTGCGACCAACCAAGTCTGGTTAGGTAATTTCTCATTGCTGCTGGCATGTATCCCAGGGCAGCATATTCATGCACACCAGTTGCGCCGTGGCGTTTTGACAGTTTCTTACCGTCTTCTCCGTGGATCAGCGGGATATGTGCAAACACGGGTATGTCCCACCCCATGGCGGTATAGATCAACGACTGACGTCCCGCATTGATCAAGTGATCGTCGCCTCGAATAATGTGGGTGACGCCCATATCGTGATCATCGACGACAACCGCTAACATGTAAGTTGGTGTCCCGTCGGACCGCAGAAGGATCAGGTCATCAAATGTTGTTGCGGCCCAAGACACTTTCTTTTGCACCGCGTCTTTAATCGCGACGCCGCCTTCACGCGGGGTGCGCAGGCGGATTACATAAGGGGCATCGGGATGATCAGATGGATTTGCATCGCGCCAAGGGCTTTGGAATGGCAAGGGGTTTTTGTCTAATTCGGCTTGCACACGATATGCCGCAATCTCTTGTGTCGTAGAGAAACATTTATAAGCGTGACCACTGTCCACCAATTGGTGCGCAACCTCTGCATGCCGATCCGCACGGGAAAACTGACTGATAGGCTCTGCGTCCCAATCAAGACCCAGCCAAGTCAGACCTTTGATCAAAGCTTCGGTTGCCGCATCGGTAGAGCGTTCGCGATCCGTGTCTTCAATCCGCAGCAAAAACGTACCGCCTTTGGCGCGTGCATAAAGCCAGTTGAACAATGCCGTGCGCGCGCCACCAATATGCAAATAACCAGTGGGGGACGGGGCAAAGCGTGTGACGACAGGACGATCTGTAGCGGTATCAGACATGAAATTAACGTCTCCGTAACTATGAGTTGAAACAGTGAGACCTGTCTTTAGGCAACAAACTGACAAGTGACAAGCAACTTGATCTGGACACGCATCACCGAAGAACTGGCCATTGCACGCACGCGTGCCCTGTTATGGTGCCCTGTATTCTTAGCCTTTGGCATATTCCTATTCTTCAACATGAAATCTGAACCCAGCAAGGGCATGCTGATTTCCATATTTGCGTCAGCGATCGCCCTGTTGTTTCTGGGTCATGGCGCGAGCAATCGCACACAATCTTTGCTTTGGATAACTGCGGTGATTAGTCTGGGTTTTTCGGTGGCAGGCATGCGCACCCATACGGTCGCCGCACCCGTTCTGGGGTGGCATTATTATGGTGTGGTTGAAGGGCGGATCATTGGAATTGATAGATCAGGATCCAACAAACCGCGCTTGACGCTAGACCAAGTGAAAATGGGCAAAATCTCTCAACGTCGAACGCCAACTCGGGTGCGGATATCGTTGCATGCAAAAGGTGACACATATCTGCCCAAACCCAATGACCTGATCCGTGTCACAGCGAATATGAACAAGCCAGGCGGGCCGGTTGAACCCAGTGGGTTTGATTTTCAACGCTATTCGTGGTTTCGCGGTCTCGGCGCAGTGGGATATTCGCGCAAGCCAGTTGAACTGATAACAACAGCACCTGTGGCAGATTTTAATGCGTGGGTGTTTCGTATTCGCATTGCAATCTCAGCGCAAATTAAAGCAGGCGTTGGCGGGCAGGCGGGTGCGTTTGCTGCGGCGATTTTGACGGGCGATAGATCGGATGTTGATCCGAGTAATCTGACTGCACTTCGCCAATCAAATTTGGCACATTTGTTGGCCATTTCCGGGCTACATATGGGGTTGCTGACAGGTGTTGTGTTAGCGGCTGTACGCAGTGCGGGTGCCTTAATTCCCCGCGTTGCATTACGAGCGCCGATCAAAAAATGGGCAGCCATCATCGCATGCTTTGCTGGCCTGTGTTATTTGATTTTATCTGGTGCCAGCACTGCGACCCAACGTGCGTTCATTATGGTCGCCATGATGTTGGGTGCAATCTTGTTGGACCGCCCCGCATTATCTCTGCGCGCAGTTGCCATGGCAGCAATAATCATTCTAACGCTTTGGCCTGAAAACCTATTGCAACCAGGGTTTCAGATGTCTTTTGCCGCGACCATTGCGTTAATTGTCACCTTCCAAGGTTTAAAAGACCTGCCGTTGCTTGCAATTATGCGCACCGGCCGACTGCGATATGCACAATGGTTCTTTGCGCTTTTGGTCTCCTCTTTTGTCGCAGGTGCAGCCACGGCACCGTTCGCGGCCTATCACTTTAATCAAGTTGCACATTACGGTTTACTGGCCAACATTATCTCGGTTCCCGTGATGGGATTGGTTGTAATGCCAATGGCGGTGTTGGCGGGAGTGCTGTATCCGATCGGTCTGGATTGGTTGGCCTTTTGGGCAATGGGATTGGGTATCGACTGGATATTGTGGGTCGCAAACACCGTATCTGGATGGAATGGAGCGATCAGCCGCGTACCTAACGCACCAGCGGTTTCATTGTTTCTAATCGCCATTGGCGGCGTGATCTTTGCCTTAATGACTGTCCCAATGCGCAAGGTCTCGGTTTGTCTATGGATCGTGGGTCTGGTCAGTTGGACATGGGCTGACCGCCCTATGGTGCTGGTGTCCCAAGATGGGCGTCTGGTCGGCATTAATTCCGCGCAAGGGCGCGTGTTAAACCGTTCAAAGGGCAGTGGATTCGCTGCGCGAAATTGGTTGGAAAATGACGGTGATCTAAGGTCACAAAAGTCGGCGGCACTCAATCTTGGTAATCACATGACAGTGATGGATGGACCACAGATTGTGGAATATGCGTGGAACACCAAAATGACTGACGATGAATTGGCGACACTTTGTTCCAAGGCGGATTTGGTTTTAGCGCCAAAGTGGGAAGGAGATGCTCCGCTTAATTGCCAAGTGTTCGGGTTGGAACAGTTTTATGACACGGGCGCAATTTCGATCGATTTGAAAAATGGAGCCTTACATATAAAATCCGCTCGTCATTTTCATGGCAAGCGGATTTGGAATTCTCATGCGCGCAGGCGGTTGCGCAAGAAAAAAGACTAATACGTGCGGATCAAACCAACCAGCTTACCTTGGATCTTCACCTGATCATCGCGGTAAACACGCGTTTCATAGGCTGGATTTGCAGCCTCTAACGCGATCACAGACCCACGTTTACGAAGACGCTTCAAGGTGGCTTCCTGATCCTCGACCAAGGCGACAACGATTTCACCATTATCAGCATCGCTTTGTTCATTAATAACGACGATGTCACCATTATTAATGCCAGCCTCGATCATCGAGTCGCCTTTGACTTCTAGCGCATAGTGGCGCCCTGCATTTTTCAACATGTCACTTGGAACAGAAACATTGTTAGAAACTTGCTGGATCGCTTCGATCGGCGTACCCGCTGCGATACGTCCCATAACTGGCAAGTTCATGGCATGAACGGCCTCGATTGGTAATGCGGCGGCAGGGGGCAAAGAGGCGCTGCCTTGAATAACACGAGGCGTAAAGCCACCACCATCCATGCTTTCGGGTAATCGTACAATTTCAATGGCACGTGCGCGATGGGGCAGGCGACGGATAAATCCGCGTTCTTCCAATGCTGTAATCAAGCGATGAATGCCAGACTTGGACCGCAGATCAAGTGCTTCTTTCATTTCGTCGAAACTGGGCGGAACGCCATCTTTTTTCAGCCGAGAATGTATGAATTCAAGTAAATCAAGTTGTTTGCGCGTCAGCATAATCTATACCTCACCCTGTTATGTATACGTTATGTTCCTGTTCGTTCTATCCATGTTCTTGTTTTGTGTCAAGAAAACTTAACGCAACCTTAAACCATGGGACAGCGAACCAAAACTGTGCGCTTTTTTGGTTAACGAAGTATGATCAGGCTAGATCAGAGCGGGACGGTCTCGACCGGCGTTCCAGCCGCAATCGCGGGTGCATTGGGTTCGCGGATAAGCAGCGCGTTTGCTTGTGTCATCACGGATAAAAGCGAACTGTCTTGGCGTCCAAAGGGTGTAACGACACCGTTTTCAACACGTGCGCGCATGTAATGACAACGTGGCCCATTCGCTGACATGTCTGTGGATACAGGTACCGATTGTGTTGGCAGCTGAGATTTCCCCAGCCCGAGCATCGCGCGTAGGGCAGGGATCAGAAAGACCGATCCGCAGACCAATGCACTGACAGGATTGCCAGGCAACCCAATCAATGGTGTCCCGTTATATCGCCCAGCCATCAGTGGTTTTCCTGGACGCATCGCCACTTTGTAAAATCCAGCATCAAGCGCGCCATCGCGTGCCAGTTTACCCATCAGATCATGATCACCAACAGATGCGCCACCCAAGGTCACGATCACATCGGCACCGTCAGCCATTTTTAGAACCTGCGTCAGACTTGTTTGCGTATCACGAGCAATTGGCAACAGCCGTGCTTGCCCACCATGTTGTTCGATCATCGCCTTTAGGCCGTAATTGTTCGAGCTTATGATTTGATCAGGGCTGGGTGTTTCTGAAGGGTGCACCAACTCGTCACCCGTTGCAATCAACGCGACAACTGGCTTTCGATAGACTGGGATCGTGGCCAAACCCATGGCAGCGAGCAATGAAATTTCTGAAGCGCCCAACTTGAGTGGGGCCTCAACCAGCGTGCCGATTTTGAAATCCCCGCCTTGTGGCCTGATATAATGGGCGTCATCGATGTCTTTGCTTACGGTGATCAGATTTCCAGACCGCGTACAGTCTTCTTGGATCAATATGCGATCTGCGCCCCGTGGCACGGGCGCACCAGTAAATATTCGAACAGCTTTGCCTGCAGTTACCTCGCCGTCAAAACCGGCACCCGCCGCTGCTTCGCCAACAACCTGAAAGATTGAATCGGGTTCGCATTCGATAGATTTGACGGCATAACCGTCCATGGCGGATGCTGCGAAGGGCGGCTGGTCGCGATTGGCTGTCACCGATTGTGACAGGATGCGTCCACCAGCATCCTCGATGCGAACAATTTCGGTATTTAGGGGCGAAAACAAATCAAGTATTTGCGCCAATGCATCTGCGACAGATATCATTATTCAGTCACCAGTCGCCCTGACTTGCCACCGTCCTTCAACGTTACACGAATGTCTGTGATCTGCATGGTTTTATCTACAGCTTTGACCATGTCATAGACCGTTAAAGCAGCGACGTTAACCGCTGTTAATGCTTCCATTTCCACGCCAGTTTGACCGGTGGTCTTAAC
>CALDZS010000344.1 GCA_937944065.1 uncultured Amylibacter sp.
GCGGCATGCGCCAAATCGTGCAACGGATTGGAAATCGTACGGGCGACGAAAAAGGACAGGAACAACGACAAGAATATCGCCAAGAAATAAAAGATGAACATGCCGTTGCGAATATCTGCGTTTTTGCCTTCCAACAAACCCGTCGGAATCGTCAATACCACCGAACCCACAACTCCAGATACCGTCGTTATCGGCTCTCCTATTCCCAACAGAACAAAACCTGATTGAGAGTTTGCAGAGACCAAGCCAGTGCCACCCGTCAACGCTTTTGCTGAAACTGTCGCGACGAAATCATCATTGCTTTTGGGGCCCAGTCGCGCGCCAAATCTATTAACGAACTGGATCAGCTGTTCGATCATTCCAATATCAGCCGTGGCGTTTATCGATCCCTCAACCGTCTTCAGCGCAGATAGGTTGCGAACCAACTTTTGGTTTGGGCCAAAAATTGTAATTTCGATCTCGTTAAGTGCTGGGATAGCTTCAGATGTCACTTTCAACACAGCCAGAATTGAAACGGTATCCGTTTGCTCTGCCACCGATTGCGACAGTATTTGTGCAACCAATTTGGATTGAATTGCCAGATTGTCTTGTTTGTTGATCAGAAACTCGTTGCGCGACTGAATAACCACAAGCGCCCCGAATAGCAGTACTGACAATGCGATCAAAGTTGTTACGAAGATACGGCGCGCCAAAGCAAAACCGCGAAAATCGAACAAGCCTGATCGTCGTGATTTTGACTTTTGACCTGGATCGCCCAACCAGCCATCGGTCGAGAAGGTTTCGTCGTCTACATTTGCCACAGGTTCGCGCCTAGCTTTCCGTGTATCGGTACCCGATGCCATAAAGGGTTTCGATTGCAGAGAATTCATCGTCTACGACGCGCATCTTTTTGCGCAGGCGTTTGATATGGCTGTCGATGGTCCGATCATCCACGTAAACTTGATCATCATAGGCCACGTCCATCAATTGATCCCTGCTTTTGACAAACCCCGGACGCAGTGCGAGCGCTTTAAGCAGCATAAATTCAGTAACAGTCAAAGACACCGATGTGCCTTTCCAAGCAACTGCATGACGTAGCGGATCCATGACCAAGCTACCGCGTTCAATCATTTCTTCGGTTTCGTCGCGCTGTGTGTCTTCGTCATCTGCCGTACCGCGGCGCAACAAGACCCGAACCCGCTCCAGCAGCAAGCGTTGCGAAAAGGGTTTTTTGATATAGTCATCGGCACCCATACGCAGGCCTAAAACCTCGTCAATTTCGTCGTCTTTAGAAGTCAGAAAAATCACTGGCATCTGCGTTATACCACGCAGGCGTCCAAGTAGATCCATCCCATCCATGCGTGGCATCTTGATATCCAAAACCGCCAAATCAGGCAGATTTTTTGACAGCGCAGTCCATGCTTGTAAACCATCAGTATAAGTTTCGACCTGATAACCTTCGGCTTGCAACATAATCTCGACAGAGGTCAGAATATTACGGTCGTCATCTACAAGAGCAATTTTGGCCATTTTAAACCTCTACCTACGTGTGTTGCGTCACAATACCCTTCAAAGAAGTGTACATGCAAGCATAAGTAAAATTCGCATGGTATTTTTGCAATAATCGAATTTAAGCGGTATAAAGATGTCATTCTTCGCGGCTGGATCAACCTTCGCCGCCACATACAAAATGAAGGCAGGTTCATGCTACGAATTATCTGTATTGCGTTGTTAGCATTAACTGGGTGTAGGGCAGATCAAACCGTATCTGCGCAGACCGTACCGAGTGATGTTTGGCGGCTTGTCATGATGGATGGCAAAAGCGTTTCAACACCCATCACGTTAGAGTTTCCAGAGGAAGGCCGCATTACAGGTCGCGCGCCTTGCAATCGGTATTTCGCGCAACAAACAGCGCCGCTACCTTGGTTCAAGGTCGACGCGATCGGGGCAACTCGGATGGCCTGCGAGCAGATGGATCTTGAGTCAGAATATTTTGACGCTTTGTCGCGCGCGACGCTGGCCGAAATTCAAGGTGATACATTGCTATTGGGAACCGAGAACGGGACGATTTTAAGATATCGGCGCGCGAAATAATGTACCGTTCTTTTTATCATGATAATGGAATTTCGCAGATGTCGCATGCAGATTGCGATCTAGGTTTTTTGAGATTTCCTCTGCAAGCTTGCAACAAACCTATCTCGCGCCTCGGGTAATGCTCGGTTGCCTAGCGAAGGGGCGAGCCATGTTTGCAAAAAAAAGCCCGTGATGCGCAACGCTTGGATCACCTCATCCATAGTCTCTGCATCGAACCCAGCGCCGTATTGCAGAAACTTGGGCATCGGTAACAATTTGTCGGCCCAATCCCCTGCCCCTTTGGCACTGACAGCGCGACCAGATTTTGGTGAAACATAGATCAAGTCCTGCGTCATCCCGGTCACCGCACATTCCGACAAATCCAACCCATAGCCCAATTCCTCAAGCACCTGCATTTCCCAATTGGCGTAGGCCGAAAACCAATTATCTTGCGCCGCAATCCCGTCCAGAAGGTGAATCGTATTTTCGTACAACGCTGTCATCGCAAGGCGTTCGGGCAGTCCAAATGTCAAAATCGCACAAATCGACCCGAGGGCAGACAATCCAATCCGATCTTGCATGATCTGGCTACGCGACTGGATTGGTTCAACACGGTAACTACCCAGATGCTCTTCTAGCCGCGCGCGCCATTCAACTTGTATCTGTGCACCGGGTTGCAGGATCGGCGCCATTTTGCGAGACATTCCACCGCGAACGACACCAGCGTGGCGGCCATGATCGGGGGTAAACAGCTCGACTATCGCCGCGCTTTCGCCGTGGCGACGCACGCCAATGATAACCCCTTGTCCTGACCATTCCATGGCCAGACCCTAGGGGCTGTTTTGTACGCATGCAAGCTGGGCAACCATGCCCTAGATTATTGGCAGATCCGTCTGTGATCAACAAACTGATGCGTCGGATGGGCAATTGTTCAATGCGTTGAGTGCTCGATTTTGGCGGTGGGGACAAAAGCCATTCTTCCAAACTCAATCAATGTAGGTGGAGAGTTATCAATCACAGAGACTTCTAAATCTGCGTTAGCTGCATCCGCAAACGGGATTTGGTCATTGGTTCCCTTTTTTTAACACGCTTCTCGCGAATGGCATCACATTGCCAATGCTTTTCGTACCAATGCAGCCTTGTCACTATAATTCGACACATCAATACCCCGACCACGTAGCGCTGCACGCAAGTCTATTTTAGTTAAAGCATCGATGTGATTTTCCGTTAAGTTCAAGAAATTTACCTTCGGTTTTTTCACACCGTTAATTCCCCAAGATAGCTTTGGCTTTCGAATTTAAACTCTTCTGCATACTTCCCCAAGAAATGGTTTAATACTGGTTCGAATGCGCTGATCTTAAGTCATGAAATGCGCCGTCGCATCCAAGGTTTCGAGCATCAAATGTGACCACTTCGCCGCGCCCTTGTCATTCATCAATAGAATTGCGTTATGTGTATGATGAAAGCTCAGGCGGTATTCAGCGCCGTGATAATAAGGCCCCCGCCCATAACATCGATCCACCTTGCCGTCTGCATATTTATATGGCGACCAATACCGCCGACCCGTTCAAAGACGGACGTGAACCAATCTTCGTCGTCGAAAAATTCTTCGATCTATATAGTGCTGTCGATATGAGAATACTTCTATCGCATTTCGACTCTCGCATTTTTTCATTATGATTCAACTCAGCCAAACCACAGATCTTAGCTTTCATGTCGGGTGTTTCAATAATTCCGACGGAATTGCCGAAGCATCCATCTTTACCTTATGTCTACCCTAGAGCAACGTTTTAGGAGATTTAAAATGCGTGGACATTGCTTGTGCAGGGCGGTCAAGTTCGAAATCAAAACACCCGTAGAAGCCTGTGTGAATTGTCATTGTGAGAGCTGTCGGCGACAGTGTTCTGCACCCATGACCACCTATATTGGTGTGCTGGACGGACATTGGAAATGGACAGGCAAGCTGCCCAAAATATTCAACTCTTCCCCGGGTGTCGAGCGCAGCTTCTGTGATACTTGCGGCACGCCGATTTCGTTTCGATCAGAAAAAATGTCAGGGGTTATGCATCTGTATGTGGCGGCGCTGGACCAGCCAGAAGACTTCGCACCAACACTGCATGTCGCGCATGAGGAGAAGCTGCCTTGGCTACATCTGGCTGACGATCTGCCCGTACATATCGGGCCAGATTACACGAAAAGATAGCCGACTTTTTCGTAAGCGCGGTTCATACATCTCTGATTGCGCCTGAATTCAAGCAAGGGCGCAAAGCGGTCGGTCAAAAAATGGAACGCAGGGCAGAAAATGCGCAGATGGCTTAGCTTTGTAGGCCGTCTTCGTCCAGCAGATGGCGGCCCTGTTTATCCTCAATTTCAATCACCCACAGATCAGGATCAAAGCTGCGTTGCTTGACGAGGGCGGCATCGACATCAGCCTCGACCCCTTTTGCAAGTGTCACCCAGACGCGATTGCCGTCCAGATCATAGGAACGTTGAAATAGGTGTGCATCACCATCAAGGGTATTGAGCTTTACCAGCACAGCGCCTGCCGTCGCATCGCCCTTTGCGGTGATGAACGCTGGAATGTCAAACAGATGTAATCTACGACGATACGCGTCGATCCAGAATTGCGTAGTGACCCGTGGAACCATTTGCTATTTCGTATCTTTGAAATCTAGGCCCATTTCGGTGTAACGATCTTTTTCGTTTTCCCAATTTGGGCGAACTTTAACTTGCAAGAATAAATGCACCTCGCGGCCCATCATTTCTGCCAGTTCTTTTCGTGCCATCATGGACACAGTTTTAATACCCTCACCCTTTGGTCCCACAGTGATGCCTTTGTGGCCGTCACGTGCCACATAGATTACCTGATCAATACGAACCGATCCATCTTTGCGTTCATTCCAGTGTTCGGTTTCAACGGTCAGCGCGTACGGCAATTCTTGGTGCAGGCGCAGCATTAGTTTTTCACGTGTCACTTCGGCGGCCAACATGCGCATAGGAACATCGGCAATCTGGTCTTCTGGATACAAATATGGACCAACAGGCAGCACATCGACCAGCCACGCTTCCAATTCTTTGATACCAAAGCCTTTGGCGGCCGAGATCATAAAGGTGTTCTCGAAGTCAAACTTCTCATTCAACTCTGCTATCATTTCCAACAGAACATCGGATTTGACTTTGTCGATTTTGTTGATCGCTAGTGCAATGCGTTGTTTGCCGCGCTTACGCGTGGCCAGACCTTCTAGGATCATCTCGACCCCTTCGGTGATACCACGATGCGCCTCTACCAGCAAAACCACGATGTCAGCATCCGCGGCACCTGTCCATGCGGCGGCAACCATTGCTTTATCCAGCTTGCGTTTGGTACGAAACAGGCCAGGCGTGTCGACAAAAACCATCTGTGCATTGTCTGCCATAGCAATACCACGAATGCGCGCTCGCGTCGTTTGCACCTTGTGCGTCACGATAGAGACTTTTGCCCCAACCATGTAGTTCATCAATGTAGACTTACCTGCGTTGGGTTCGCCAATTAGCGCCACAAATCCGCATTTCGTTTCAGTCATTATCTAATTCCAATAACAGTTTGGTGGCCGCTTCTTGCTGAGCTTGGCGTTTGCTGGCTGCCAC
>CALDZS010000345.1 GCA_937944065.1 uncultured Amylibacter sp.
GGCGTTATTGATGTTGGATCAAACTCTGTCCGGTTGGTGGTGTTTGATGGCGCAGCGCGGTCGCCTGCCTATTTCTACAATGAAAAGGTCATGTGCCGTTTGGGACAAGGCCTGTTGAAAACTGGCGTATTGAACCCCGTCGGTCGGCAAAGTGCGTTGGCAACCATACGACGGTTCAAAATTTTGGCCGACCAGATGCAGTTACAAAGTCTGCGCGCGGTGGCAACTGCGGCAGTGCGCGAAGCCAGTGATGGCCCTGATTTTTGCGCACAAGTGTTGGCCGAAACAGGCATTGAGTTACCTGCGATCAGCGGCGAACAAGAGGCGCGATTGGCCGCCAAAGGGGTGCTGATCGGCTGGCCTGATGCGTCGGGTCTGGTCTGTGACATGGGTGGCTCTTCGATGGAACTGGCGTTGTTAAATGACGGTGAAATAACAGCTGAAACAACAACATCATTGGGCCCGCTAAACGTAATTGATCTGTCAGATGATCCAATTGAACGTGATCAAATGATTGCCGAACAACTGAATGCAGGTACAAAAGAATTCCCCAAAACCCAAGAAAACTTGTACGTGGTCGGCGGCTCGTTACGCGCCCTCGCCAAATACCATATGTATATCTCCAACTATCCCCTGCACGTTTTACACGACTATGTTTTGGACGCGGCAGAGTTGCGGCGGACGATATCGTTGCTGCAAACAGAAGATTTGGAGGCGGTGCAACAAAACACCGACATCTCCGCAGGGCGCATGAGCTTGCTGCCCGAAGCAGTGCGTGTTTTGGCGCAAGTGTTAGATCGGTTTGATATCAAACGCGTGATCTTTTCCAGCTACGGCCTGCGCGAGGGGATGTTGTTCGAACATATGCCGCAAAGCTTGCAAGCGCGCGATCCTTTGATCGAAGCCTGCAAAGCGCTAGAAGCACAAAATGCACGCTTTCCAGGATTTGGCGTTCATTTGTCGGATTGGGTTTCACCATTATTCGCAGATGCGGGCGCTGCGCGCCGCCGTCTGATCTTGGCGGCGTGTTTGCTGCACGATGTGCACTGGGATGCGCATCCTGATTACCGCGCAGAGATTTGTTTTGACGGTGCTATGCATTCCAATTTGGGCGGCATCGGGCATCATGGCCGTGTGTTCGTAGCATGGGCACTGCTGCATCGCTACGCATCCAAGCGCATGCCGGTAAACTATCAACGAATGGAAGGGTTGCTGTCTGACGAAGATAAAGCACAGGCGCAGGCCTTGGGCAAAGCGATGCGGTTGGGGTCGATGTTGTCGGGTTCAAACCAGACCCATTTAGGTCAGTTACGTGTGTCCGAGACAGATTTGGAATTGGTTCTACCCGCGCGCAGCAAAGCAATATTGAACGAGGTTGTACAAAAGCGATTTGAAAGTTTGGCGGCCAAACTTTGCCTTCACCCAATTGTCAGCTTTGCGTCATAATCGGGCAGCTTATAACATTGCGCAGGTAGCAGGGATGCCATAATACAAAGGGAACTTACCTTTTACTCGGGCAATCCCATGCGTTTATCGAAATACTTCTTACCGACCCTCAAAGAAAACCCTGCAGATGCGCAGATTGTCAGCCACCGTTTGATGATGCGTGCGGGTATGATCCGTCAGGCCGCATCGGGAATATATTCATGGTTGCCCATGGGGTTCAAGGTTCTGCGCAAACTGGAAAACATTGTGCATGAAGAACAAATTCGCGCAGGGCATAATCCGATGCTGATGCCAACCCTACAGTCAGCTGATTTGTGGCGTGAAAGCGGGCGCTATGATGATTACGGCAAAGAAATGCTGCGGATCACTGATCGTCACGGCCGCGACATGCTGTATGGGCCAACCAATGAGGAATTGATTACGGATATTTTCCGCAGTTCGGTGCAGTCGCACAAAGATTTGCCGCTGACGCTGTACCATATCCAATGGAAATTTCGCGACGAAGTGCGTCCGCGGTTTGGGGTCATGCGTGGCCGCGAGTTTTTCATGAAAGACGGATACAATTTCGACGTGGATAAACCATCTGCAATGCACGCTTATAATCGTCACTTGGTTAGCTACTTGCGCACATACGAGCGTATGGGGCTAAAGGCTATTCCAATGCGCGCGGACAGTGGCCCGATTGGCGGTGACGACACGCATGAATTCTTGGTGCTGGCCGATACTGGTGAAAGCGAAGTATTCTATGACAAAAACATCCTTGATCTGCATCTAGGCGATCGCGAGGTTGATTATGATGATTGGGATCAATGTGCTGGCATAATGGAAGAATGGACAACGCCCTACGCACGCACCGATGAAACCCATGACGAGGACGCGTTCAACGAAGTACCAGAGGATCGCCGCATGTCATCACGCGGGATCGAAGTTGGACAGATATTCTATTTCGGTACTAAATATTCCGATGCGATGAATGCTAAAGTGGTGAATGCTGATAACCAAGAGGTTCCCGTTCACATGGGATCGCATGGGATTGGCGTGTCGCGCCTGATCGGTGCGATTATCGAAGCGAGCCATGACGATAAAGGTATCATCTGGCCAGAGGCCGTAACACCGTTTGGCGTTGGTATCGTGAACCTAAAACAAGGTGATGACGATACGGATGCTGCTTGCGAGGGCTTATATAAGGCAGCAGTCAAGGCTGGCCTTGATCCGTTGTATGATGATCGTAACGAACGCGCAGGTGGCAAGTTTGCCAATATGGATTTGATTGGTTTGCCATGGCGCATAACCGTTGGTCCACGTGGATTGAAAAACGGTGTGGTCGAACTGACCAGCCGTAAAACCGGCGAAAGCGAAGAGATGACGGCGGATGCGGTCATCGAAAAGCTGATCGCGATTTACGCAGAGGTTTGATTGGGCAAATTGGCCAATATAAGCGGCGGGGTTGTTCTGGGGGTCAGCTTGTCTCAATTCCCTGAATACTCGCAACAATATGTGCAACGCCTTGGCGGGGCTGTGGATGAATTGACGACGGTTGTCGCGGATTTCGACACATCGGCCAAGGTTACGGATCAAACACGAACACAAGCCCTAGATGCGCTAAGCGGTACTGAATTCTTGGACCGTCGGAAAACCGATATGAGCAAAACAATTCAGCGGCAGGAATATCTTTCAAAAAGCTATGTGCAATTGAAAGAGGCCAATGCGTTTCAACGTCTGGCCTATCTAAACAAATTTGCAGATGGACAAATAGCAAAAGGTGCTTGGGCAGATTTCCAGGCAGCCATCCCATTGTCGATGGAAAGTTTGATCCTGTTGTTGGGTGGTTATGCTGCTGGCTATGCGGGAATGTCTGGTACATCGCGCACGCTTCGCCGTATCAAACGCACAAAGCCAAGAAAGATCGCCTAATGTCGGCCAAACCGTTTTCCCGCTTTGAATGGATGATCGCGTGGCGCTATTTGCGCGCGCGCAGATCAGAGGGCGGTGTGTCTGTAATGACCTGGATTTCGTTGATCGGGATCATGTTGGCCGTGTTTGCGCTGATTGCGGTATTGGCCGTGCGCACTGGATTTCGTACGGACTTAACTGCCACAATACTTGGCGCGAATGCTCATGTTTCGGTCTATCGCCCACCATATGAAAATGATGATGGTCAGATCGTACGCACCTTTGCGGAATACGAGGCGATGTCCGAACGATTGGCTGCTGTTGATGGTGTTTTGCGCGCAGCACCCATAGTTAAAGGTCAGGTTATGGCAACGGCCAACAACCGCAATGCAGGGGTGCAGGTGTTTGGAGAAATGCTGGCTGACTTACAGACCTTGCCTTTGTTGGCTGATCCCGAAATGCGTATTGGCAAGCTGGACAATTTCAACGATGGGGTGGCCATTGGTTCTGGGATCGCGCGGACACTTGGTTTGTCCTTAGGCGACAAGATAACACTGATTTCACCTGACGGGCTGCAAACGCCGTTTGGTACCAGCCCGCGCATCAATGCCTATGACGTGGTCTATATTTTCTCAGTTGGTCGCTATGATATCGACAGTACGCGGGTCTATATGCCGCTGTCCGAGGCTCAGGTGTATTTCAACCGCGAGGGCGTGGTTGATGAATTCGAAATACTGGTCGAGAAACCTGACGAGGTGGAATCCTATGCGCGCGAATTGCAAGCCGCCGCCGACGAACGGTCTGCCATTTGGACTTGGCGCGATAGCAATGGAGGTTGGCTGCGTGCCTTGAAGATGGAGGATAACGTGATGTTTATTCTGATGTCTGTGTTGGTTCTGATCGCATCCATGAACATTATTTCTGGCTTGATCATGCTGGTCAAAAATAAAGGCAAAGACATTGGTATTCTACGCACTATGGGTCTGTCGCAAGGATCGATCATGCGGGTGTTCTTTATCTGCGGTGCGTCCGTCGGCGTGATTGGTACAATCGCGGGGGTCGTTCTGGGTTGTCTGTTCGTGATCTACATCGACCCGATTTTTGACTTTGTGAATTACGTGTCCGGCGGCGGTGTTTGGGATCCTTCAACGCGTTTGCTGACAAATTTTCCTGCAGAATTACGCATGATGGACGTGGTCAAGGCGACGGCATTGTCGCTGAGCTTGTCTTTCATCGTGACTATATTTCCCGCGCGCCGCGCGGCAAAATTGAACCCGGTCGAGGCGTTGCGCTATGAATAATGTCTTGACCCTGCAGGGAATCTCAAAGGCCTATCACAAGGGCAAAAGTAACGAGATTTCGATCCTAAAGGATTTGAATTTCAACCTCAACAAAGGCGAAGTTGTGGGGCTGGTTGCACCTTCGGGGGCGGGTAAATCAACGCTGCTACACATCGCGGGTCTTCTGGACACCGCGGATGAGGGTCGGGTCAGTATCGACGGCGTGGACCAAACTGGACTGTCGGATCGCGCGTTGACCAGAACACGGCGCCAGTCAGTTGGGTTCATTTATCAATTCCATCATTTGTTGCCAGAATTTTCGGCCATCGAGAATATTGTCTTACCGCAGATGGCCAATGGTTGTGGTCGCGACCAAGCGGCGGCGCGTGCGGCGGATCTGTTGGATCGTGTCGGCCTGTCCAACCGTGGATCGCACCGCCCAGCAGAGCTTTCTGGCGGCGAGCAACAACGTGTGGCTTTTTGCCGTGCGATGGCGAATGCGCCCAAGATTTTGCTGGCGGATGAGCCAACTGGCAACCTTGACCCAACCACGTCAGATACTGTGTTCGCCGTGCTGATTGATCTGGTCAAGGAGACGGGGTTATCGGCGTTGATTGCCACACACAATTTGGAATTGGCAAAACGCATGGACCGCATGGTGAAGCTAGAAGATGGGCGTTTGGTATAGCTGGGAAACGGCTAGTCGCAAATTTCCTGCAACGCCAGCCAGTCTTCATCGGACAATAACGGTTCGTAGTTTGAAGCAAACGGGTCTTCTGATGCCAAATCTGCAAAGCGGGGATCGCTGGCCGCGAATGAAGCACGCGGTATTTCTGCGACATCAAACAACTCGGCCAAATTACGTAAATCGGGCAAAGGTTGCGCATGGGTTAATTGGCTTTCGGTGAAGGCATCCAACACCCTGTCGCTGATGTCGCCTTTGGCCAGGAAGTTCATGGTTTCACGGATGCCTGAAAAGGTGAATAACTGCAACAACGGCGGATTTTCATCCTCTGTGGCGCGCTGTGCCAGCACGTGACCAGCCAACAAGTAAGCCCCCGATTGATCTGTCAGCAGTGATTTGTCGATCAAGATGGTGCCTCCCAACAGCATGGCAGATTTTCGTTTGCCCAAATCAGCGATAACGATGCGATTGGACGGTGCGCCGATCAACCGATCCTCTAGCTGGCGCAAAGCGTGTTCGCCAAATGGGCTAGTACATGTTGATCCCGTCAGCTTTTGCATATGTGCCATTGCGCGGTTGCCCATTTGTGCGATTTTTACGTCTGGAACGATCCTTGTTGCGTAGCGTGCTGTCGCAGTTGGTAACCAGAATACCGCCGCGGCGGCGAATGCCAAAAGTGCGATGCATGCTATGAAAAACCGTAACCGTCCCGGTTTTGGCCGCGCCCGCCGTAGTCGCGCACGGATGCGGTCAATGGCTTTGACCATGGTCACGTCTTCGATTTCTAACGTTTCAGAAAAATCGTCGCCCACTGCGTAGATTGCGGGCAGTTCTTTTGGGTTTAACCGGCCAATTGCAGCCATCGACCAATGTGTTAGCGGGCGGTCATTCGTATCGCGTAAAACCAAGGTATTGTCGCCGAAGGAAACCACTACCTCGATCCGTTGCGCATCGGGGGTTTCTTTCCACAATCCAAGGCTTTCTAGCCTGTCAAATTCAGATAATGCTGTCATTGCCCATTGGTGACCTTTGCGGCCCTCTTGTTTGAGATATTATACCTGAAATTCACTGGCATTTCTAGCCATCGATTTAATTAGGCAAACCAATGCCAAAATGCTTGCGTCACTATCCCTTTACGGCCAGTGTCCCTCAGGGTCACAAGGAACGAACGAATGGTGCTGAATAATACGATGAAGGGTGCCTTGTTGGTGATCCTTTGTATGTTCACTTTGGGTGTGACCGATAATTTTGTGAAATTCTTTGCTGATGAGCTGAGCGTTTGGCAGTTTCATTTCGTACGCGGCATTATGATCGCGGTTTTTATGGGGCTATATGCGGCGGTGACACGGGCAACTTTGCGCCCCAAGAACGTAAAAATTGTAGCGTTGCGTTCGTTTCTATATGGCATTGGCATGTTTCTTTATTTCGGTGCGATTGGCACAATTCCAGTTTCGATTGCCGCCGCGGGTCTGTTTTTGGCACCCATCTTTATGCTGATATTCAGCACGTATCTTTTCCGCCAACCCATTGGTATCTACCGCATCGTTGCGGTTCTATTGGGGTTCGGCGGCGTTCTGATGATATTGCGCCCGTTTGGAACAGCGCTTGATCCTGTTGCGATCTTGCCTGTTATCGGGGCCGTGTTTTATGCGCTGGCAATGATTGTCACATCAACCAAATGCCAAGACGAAGGCACTGTTTGTTTGGTCTTTTGGTTCTTCATGGTTCTTGGATTGATCGGTGTTATCGGGATGATCGTCATAGCTATGACTGGGCTGGCCGATAGCGTGCCCAACAGCTTTCTGGTACGCCCAGTCGTAATGCCCACGGCGGCTGCATGGTTTTGGATATTCATGCAAGCCGTTGGATCGATCATCGGGATTTCAGCCCAGACCAAAGGGTATCAAATGGTCGAGGCGTCAACGCTTAGTGTTTTCGAATATAGTTTTCTCTTATTTGCATCGATCTGGGGCTGGATCCTATGGAACGAGACTTTAGGCCCGTGGGACATTTTGGGCATGGCGCTGATTGCGGTGGCGGGTATCACCATTGCCTATCGGTCAAGGCAGGTCGCGGTTACGGCGTAAACGCGCGTTGCATTAAATCATACGGATGCTTCCATCCAGGCAAATCACTGATACGGGTCAGCCAAGCGTCGATATGCGGCCAGTCGGTTCGGTTAAACCCGAACTCTTCGGGATAATATAAATACCCACAGCAGGACAGATCAGCGACGCTGACAGCGTCGCCAACAATCCAATCGCGCCCCTCAAGATGTGTGTTCAGTGCTTTGAAAGCCGCGCGCAATCGTCCGTGCATAAACGGAATTACACCCGCAGGTCGTTTTTCTTCGGGCAGGAAATTGGCCAGGAAACGGGTCATACCCGCCTGCGAGGAAAGCTTGTGATTGTCGAACAAAACCCACCGCCAAATTTCGCGCCGTTCCGTCGCATTCGCACCACCGAATTTTCCAGTTTGTTCAATGATATAATCTTGGATCACACCAGATTGGGTCAGGCGCAGATCGCCATGTTCTAAAACTGGTACTTCGCCCATTGGATTTATCGCCAAAAACTCTGGTGTGCGTGCCGCCCCTTTGAAGAAATCCACAAAGATCGGCTCCCAATCCAGACCTGCCAATTCCAATGTCAAAGCGGCCTTGTAGGCATTCCCAGACTCGCCAAAACAATACAGTTTATAGTCGGCCATCATACATCCTTTTCCCTGCATATTCGTGGTAAACGAGCGATGCCGTCAAGGGGCAGTTGGTATAACACTGGCCTGTATCAACGCGTTTTGCGACATAATCCGCGACAGAATTGCGATCTCTGTTTCTACATTCACAATGGACTGTGTCAGCATGGTTTGGATTTGCTCCAACTCGACCACTTG
>CALDZS010000346.1 GCA_937944065.1 uncultured Amylibacter sp.
CGAAAACGTACCGATGCCATAAATCTGACCCCACTGACCGTTCGTTAGATGGTAAGCTGCCATTATGTCGTCGGCGAACAATGAAATGAAAAATGTCTGCCCAAAACAAGATGCAAAGGTCAAAACCGTTCCGGTCAATAGCCATCGGAAATTGTGTGAAATGAATTTTAAACTACTCATGCCAAAGCCAGAGCATGGATGATTGGTCTTGGCAATTGATTTTCAACTTCTGGTTGGTGTTGGATTGCAAACCTGAAAGCTTGGCTATGATCCACTGTGTATTTCTAGGCGGATCAGTGATGATGCCATGGATCGATAGCTAATTTTTGTCCCCTCGACGATGAGGTATTCCAGCAATAAATCAGAATCATACCGATACGATTCTAGGGTGGAACGTTAGCAACTTGCTAATGTTCCACCTATGTTCTCAGATGTGCGGCTAGATTTTGATCCGCGTTAGATTTTTTTAGGAAAACGTGGTCATTCAGTTGGAATTACCACATATAGTGTCTCAAATTTTACTTTCCGCTATAAACTGTGTTTAATTTGCCACTGGCAAGCGCCAATTTCGCTTAAACTTAAATGAAATCAACTCAAATTTGGCCTGTTCCAAATATTTCCCTTTGCAGACTATGAATTCCCATATATTCCTAATGACACGATAAGGAATGGGCAATTTCAAAAGGGCGCTAAGACCCGCGGAAAGAAAACCAGTTAGGTTTCATACAGGCACCCACCCTTATTCAAAAAGAAAGATCTGGTGCCAAGTGCGAGCAGACACCACCCCACGGTGGCACAGGCAAAAACCAGGCGGTCCAAATGGACACGGAGCGGCGGATTGAGCAGTGGCAGCAGCTCAGTCCGCCGTTTCCACATTTGGAACCGAAACATGAAATTATAGGAGTGCTGATCGTTGGCACGACGTTTTAAAGGTGAATTCGTCCAGAAAGTGGACGCGAAAGGCAGGGTGTCTATCCCTGCCGCCTTTCGACGTGTCCTAGTATCAGGTGATCCTGATTGCGCCAGTGATGGCGAAGCACAATTGGTTCTTGTATATGGTGACCACCGCCGCGCTTTCATCGAAGGCTATACTATTAATAGTATGGACGAGGTGGACGATAAAATTGCTGCCATGCCGCGCGGATCACGTGAACGCCGCGCTCTGGAACGAATGTTCTCTGGTCAAGCGGTGCAATTACAGGTGAATGAAACGGGTCAAATCGTTTTAACGCAAAAACTGCGCGATAAACTTGGACTAACCAAAGAAGCGTTCTTTATCGCATCTGGTGATACATTTCAGATTTGGCAGCCAGAGGCATACGAGGCCCAAGCGGAACAGATGGATGAATGGTTGGATGATTACGATCCCGATTTCGATCCTCTAACGCTTCTTGATGCCAATCAAGAGACTTGATCCATGAGCGGGTCAGCCACACTATCCTCTGCCGCACCACACATCCCCGTCCTGTTGCAACCCATCCTTGATGCAATCGAACCTGTTTCAGGTCGATGGTTAGACGGAACGTTTGGTGCAGGCGGTTACACGCGCGCTTTGCTGGACGCAGGTGCAAGCCATGTCTACGCAATTGATCGCGATCCAGAGGTGTTCGAACGCGCCAAAACTTGGGCGGCTGATTATGGTGATCGTTTGATATTGATCGCTGGCGAGTTTGGGAACTTGGATAGTTTGGCCGAAGCCGCTGGCGCGACGCCACTGGATGGCGTGGTTCTGGATATTGGCGTATCATCAATGCAAATCGATCAGGCTGATCGCGGCTTTTCCTTCATGCAAGATGGTCCCTTGGATATGCGTATGTCGCAATCTGGGATCAGTGCCGCTGATATAGTGAACAAAGCAGACGAGGCGGATATTGCCGATTTGCTGTATCAATATGGTGAAGAACGTAAATCCCGTCGCATCGCACACAATATTGTGGCTGCGCGTGCTTTGGCGCCGATCACCACGACCGCTCAGCTGACAGCGATTATTGAAAAATCACTACCACGTCCGAAACCAAAGCAGGCACATCCCGCCACACGCAGTTTTCAGGCACTGCGTATCGCGGTGAACGACGAACTGGGGCAATTGGTGGACGGGCTAAATGCTGCGGAGGCGGTGTTGGCTCCTGGTGGCATATTGGCTGTTGTGACATTTCATTCGTTAGAAGACCGCATCGTCAAACGGTTCTTACAGAACCGCGCAGGCGCAGGCCCTCGCGGCAGCCGGTATGCGCCTGAGCAGGAACAAGAAGAACCAAGGTTCGAATTGATGGGCCGCAAAGCGCGCACGGGAACACCAGAAGAAATCGATGCCAACCCGCGCGCAAGGTCAGCGAAACTGCGTATTGCGCGCAGAACCAACGCCCCCGCTGGGGTCACTGATGGGCGCGGTCTTGGACTGCCCAATTTTGATTTGGAAAGGGTGAACTAGATGTTGAAGAATGTCGTCTACCTAACTTGTTGTGCCTTCGTGGTCGCGATGGCCTATTGGGCCTACACCGAAAACTATTCAACCCAAGCAACCGCCAAACGCGTGCAAACTCTGCAAAAAGAGATCGCGGCAGAACGCGAAGCAATTGCGGTTTTGAATGCCGAGTGGGCGTATCTAAACCGCCCAGATCGCCTACGTGAGTTGGCGGATTTGAATTTTGATACGCTGCAATTGATCCCCTTGTCATCACGGCATTTTGGATCGTCTGACCAAATTGCCTTTCCCGTCAGCGAAATTGATATGGAATTCCCAAACGAGCCGATTTCGGTACAAAACACGGGGGAAGATCAATGACCCGTACACCACTTCGTCCCCTTGCGTCGGTAATCGATGCACGTGCCAAAGGTGAGAACCCCAATCACATAGAAGCGCGTGCGCGCGCAAAGCGTAACCAAGATATGATGGTAAAGCAGCGTCGTCGTGCGGAAAATAGACTGCTGATGCTGGGCATCAGTTTTCTTGTCGGTTTCGGCGCAATCGGGGTTCGTATGGGAACCTTAGCCGCGTCAGAACCAGCAGAGCCGGAAGCAATTGCATCAAGCAGCAACATCCTAAATCAACGCGCTGACATTGTTGATCGCAACGGTACTGTGTTGGCGACAAATCTGACGACGCAATCTTTGTATGCTCAGCCGCCTTTGATGGTTGATCCGATTAAAGCTGCAGAGGATGTCTTAAAGATTTTCCCAGACTTGGATGCAAAGAAAATCAAGAAAGACTTCACCTCTGGCAAGCGGAAATTTTTGTGGGTTAAACGCAAAATTAGTCCTGAACAACGCCAAGCAGTGCACGATCTGGGCGAGCCTGGTTTACTGTTCGGTCCGCGTGAAATGCGCTTGTATCCGAATGGTCGATTGGCGGCGCACATCCTCGGTGGTGCCAGCTTTGGTAAAGAAGGCGTGAAAGCTGCAGAACTGGTTGGTATTGCTGGGATCGAAAAATTCTACGACACGAAATTGCGCGACCCTGCGATGAACGGAGCTGCGCTGGAGTTATCTATTGATCTGACCGCACAGGCCACGACACGCCGTGTTCTAAACGGCGGTATGAAATTGATGAACGCCAAGGGCGCTTCTGCAGTCCTGATGGACGTGCACACAGGCGAAATCATCTCGTTAGTGTCTTTGCCTGATTTTGACCCGAATAATCGTCCGCGGCCTGCTATCAAAGGTGACCCATCTCTAAGCCCGCTGTTTAATCGCGCTTCTCAAGGCCTTTACGAGCTTGGCTCGACCTTTAAAATCTTTGCGGCGGCCACCCATATTGAAAAAGGCTTGGCCAACAAAGACACAATGATGAACACGCAAACGCCTTTGCGCATCGGCAAGTTCAAAATTCGTGATTTCCACAATTACGGCAAAGAATTGTCATTGACTGACGTAATCGTAAAATCGTCGAATGTTGGAACGGCGCGTATGGCGATTGAAGCGGGCGCGGATGCGCAACAACAAATGCTATCCGACCTTGGGTTCTTTGAACCTGTCCCAGTAGAGTTGGGTTCTGCATCACAAACGCGTCCAATTCTACCGAAATACTGGACAGATATTTCAACCATGACCGTTTCATATGGGCACGGCATAGCCGCGACGCCATTGCATTTGGCAACGGCCTATTCGACCATCACGAATGGTGGCTACAAGGTGACGCCGACCTTGGTGAAACAACCAGGCGTTCGGCCTAACCGCTCATCCGTTATTTCGCCCAAAACCTCTGCGCTGATGCGTGATATGTTGCGTCAGGTGGTTACCCGTGGAACTGCCAGTTTGGGCGAGGCCGAGGGGTATGAAGTGGCTGGAAAAACGGGGACGGCAGACAAACCAAATCCACAAGGTGGTTATTATAAAGACCGCGTAATCGCGACCTTTGCCGCGGTGTTTCCAGCCAGTGATCCGAAATACGTTTTGGTACTAAGTCTGGATGAACCCTCTGTCCAAGCGCATGGTGAACAGCGCCGCACGGCGGGTTGGACTGCTGTACCTGTAGCGGCAGAGCTGATTTCGCGCGTGGCACCTGTTCTTGACCTGCGTCCGATTGTTGCGCCCACCGATCAGATACCGTACATAAAATCCAAGAACTAGCGTTAGGGACAAGCGCCGATGGTATCCTCTGTGGGTAAAACTTTATCAAGCTTGGGGGCTGCGCCTACGCATGGAGCCAAATCCCTTGATCCAAGCATCACTGACATCACCACAGACAGCCGTCGGACCAAGGCGGGCACACTGTTTGCGGCCTTGCCTGGTGTGAACCATCACGGTGGTGAATTTATCCAGTACGCCATCCGAATGGAGGCTGCAGCGATTCTAACGGATTCGGCGGGATGGGATATCGCGATGCGCACGATCCCATCGATTAGCATCCCTGTTATTGTCACCTATGACCCGCGCCTGACTTTGGCCAAAATGGCCGCGCGGTTTTTTGAACGTCAACCTGCAACGATGATCGCGGTGACGGGGACGAATGGTAAGACATCCGTGGCCAACTTTACCCGTCAATTGTGGGAAAGTTTGGGTAAATCCGCCGCCAATTTTGGCACGGCAGGCGTCGAAGGCGCGTTTACAGCTCCGTTGTCTCACACGACGCCAGAACCTGTGACATTGCACAAATTATTGGCCGAACTGGCCGATGCGGGCATCACGCACGCAGCTATGGAGGCGTCATCACACGGGTTGGATCAGAAGCGGCTGGACGGAGTTTATCTGACTGCCGCAGGTTTCACCAATTTCACCCAAGATCACTTGGACTATCATCATAGTTTCGATGCGTATTTTGAAGCCAAAGCTGGATTGTTTGATCGTGTATTACCACCAGAGGGCACTGCGGTAATAAACATTGACGATGCCAAAGGGGCAGAGATTGTGAAACGCGCGACTGCGCGTGGCCAAGACGTGATTAGTATCGGTTCTGAAAACTGCGACATGTGCATTCTGGGGCAACGTTACGACAGCACCGGCCAAGATGTTCGCTTTTCTTGGAAGGGCGAAGTGGCGACCGTGCGATTGAATCTAATTGGTGGATTTCAGGCGCAGAATGCGCTGATGGCCGCTGGGCTGGTGATTGCATGTGGTGAACAGGCAAAGGATGTAATCAGCGCGCTTGGTGCGCTGGAAACGGTGCCAGGGCGGATGCAGTTGGCGGCAACGCGTCAAAACGGTGCGCCCGTATTTGTGGATTATGCCCATACGCCGGACGCTGTAGAGACGGCACTGAAAGCTATGCGTCCACATATAATGGGACGCTTGATTGTCGCGCTTGGCGCGGGTGGTGATCGTGATACCAGTAAACGCGTTTTGATGGGGCAAGCGGCCGCGACACATGCGGATGTGGTGTTTGTTACCGACGATAACCCACGATCCGAGGATCCCGCACTGATCCGTGATGCTGTCATGGCAGGGTGTCCCGAAGCCAACAATGTGGGTGATCGCGCCCAAGCAATCTTGCGCGCGATTGACGCGCTAGGCGCGGGTGACGCGCTATTGATCGCGGGCAAAGGTCACGAAACAGGACAAGTCGTGGGCGATGATATTTTACCGTTCAATGATGTTGAACAGGCCAGCGTCGCGGTCGCAGCCTTAGACGGATTGGGTGCATGAGTAATTTGTGGACCAGTGCAGACGCTGTCGCCGCAACTGGCGGACGCACAACATGTGAATGGGTTGCAGATGGTCTGTCGATTGATACCCGTGAAATAAATGAAGGCGATATTTTCGTTGCCTTGAAAGACCAACGAGATGGTCACGATTTTGTCCAGATGGCACTATCCAAAGGCGCCGCCGTGGCGCTGGTCTCGCGTATTCCTGATGGCGTCAGCGAAGATGCGCCCTTGTTGATTGTGGATGACGTTTTGGCGGCATTAGAAAATTTGGCGCGCTTTGCGCGGGCGCGGACCTCTGCGTCAGTCATTGGTGTGACTGGATCGGTTGGCAAGACTGGTACAAAAGAAATGTTGCGAACCGCGTTGACTGGACAGGGGCGGGTGCATGCCGCCGTGCGTAGTTTTAACAATCATTGGGGTGTGCCACTGACCTTGGCACGGATGCCAGCGGATACGGATTACGCGATCATCGAGATTGGCATGAACCACCCCAACGAGATTACGCCGCTTGCGCGCTTGGCACAGCTGGACGTGGCAATGGTCACGATTGTTGCTGCGGTTCATATGGCTGCGTTTAAAGACATTAATGAAATCGCGCTTGCGAAAGCCGAGATTTTTGATGGTCTGGTCGCTGATGGAACCGCAATTGTAAACGGTGATTTGGCGACGAGCCCTATTTTGGTCGCAGGTGCCAAGCAAGCGACAGAAAAGAGGGTAGTATTTGGTCGTGGTGAAGATAACGATGTACGCTTGATCGATGCAGCTATCGATGGCGATATGACCCATGTTAAAGCAGTGATCGATGGCCAAGAATTGTCGTATACGATTGGGGCGCCAGGCACGCATTTGGCGATGAATTCCTTGCCAGTTCTGGCCGCTATCAAGGCCGTTGGTGCGGATGTAGGTCAAGCTGCACAAAACTTGGCAGCATTTACAGCGCCTGATGGACGTGGTGCGCGCCAGAACATTGATCTGATGTCTGGCGGATCGCTAGAATTGGTTGATGAAAGTTATAATGCCAATCCGACATCTATGGGGGCGTCATTTGACGTGCTGGCCGCGTCGACGAACGGTACAAGACGGATCGCAATTGTGGGCGATATGCTGGAATTGGGCGCCAAAGAGGCCGCGATGCACGCGGACTTGGTTGAGTTACCGGCGATTGCGAGCATCGACCTAATTCACACGGTCGGCCCGCTGATGCGCAATTTGCACGACGCTTTGCCTGCGGGCAAACAAGGCACATGGGCAGAGAATTCAACAGAGTTGGCGTCGAAAATCGACACGTTGGTCGGTGCTGATGATATTGTAATGGTTAAAGGGTCGCTAGGTACGAAGCTGGCAGTTGTTGTGACCGCGATAAAAAAGCTGGCAAAGGGGTAGGTACTACATGTTTTATTTTCTAAGCGAGCTGTCGGATGGCGGAGATATCTTCAACATCTTTAGATATATCACCTTTCGCGCAGGCGCCGCTTTTTTCACGGCGCTGTTCCTAAGCTTTATCTTTGGACGTCCTGTGATCAACATGCTGAAGCGTAAGCAGAAAAAGGGTCAACCTATTCGTGATGATGGCCCCGAAAGCCACATTATTCAAAAAGCGGGCACGCCCACGATGGGCGGCGTTTTGATCCTTGGAACGTTGATAATTTCGACCTTGCTGTGGGCGCGATCCGACAATGGATATGTCTGGCTGGTGCTTATGGTAACGGTCGGTTTTGGTGCCATCGGATTCGTTGATGATTATTTGAAGGTTTCGAAACAAACAGCGGCAGGGTTTTCATCGCGCAAGCGTATGCTGATCGGGTTGGTGATTGCACTTGTGGCGGGATACTGGGCCACCACGATGCATCCACCAGAGCTGACAAATCAACTGGCCTTGCCGGTTTTCAAAGACGTATTGATCAATCTTGGGTTCTTGTTTGTACCTTTCGCAATGATCGTTATCGTCGGTGCCGCGAACGCGGTGAACTTGACCGACGGTTTAGATGGGCTGGCGATTATGCCCGTGATTATCGCGGGTGGCACGTTGGGCGCAATTGCCTATGTGGTTGGTCGTACCGACTTTACCGAATATCTGGATGTGCATTATGTCGCCGGTACTGGTGAACTGCTGGTGTTTACATCTGCACTGATCGGAGCGGGCCTTGGGTTCCTTTGGTACAACGCCCCGCCTGCGGCGGTTTTCATGGGCGACACTGGATCGTTGGCCTTGGGTGGTGCGCTGGGTGCCATCGCGGTTTGCACAAAACATGAACTGGTTTTGGCAATCGTTGGTGGCCTGTTCGTGGTCGAAGCTTTGTCGGTGATTATCCAAGTTCTGTATTTCAAAAAAACCGGCAAACGTGTTTTCCTGATGGCGCCAATCCATCACCATTTTGAGAAAAAAGGTTGGGGCGAGGCACAGATTGTGATCCGCTTTTGGATCATCGCATTGATCCTAGCGTTGATTGGCCTAGCCACGTTGAAACTCAGATGATCCCCGTCCGCGGATATAAAGACACGCGCGTCGCCGTGTTGGGCTTGGGCCGATCTGGCCTAAGCGCTGCTTTGGCGTTGCGTGCTGGCGGGGCGAACCCTGTGGTCTGGGATGATAACGAGGCTGCGCGTCAGAAAGCACTGGACGAAGGTATCGAGGTTGCTGACCTGTCGAAAGACCGTTCATGGGAAGATGTGGTTAGTTTGATCGTGTCACCAGGCATTGCGCACCTGTACCCTACACCGCACCCGATTGTTCAAAAAGCGTGGGCACATGGTGTTGTCGTGGACAATGACATCGGTCTGTTTTTCCGGTCCTAC
>CALDZS010000347.1 GCA_937944065.1 uncultured Amylibacter sp.
CGATGTCCTTAACCCTCTTGGTAAGTGCCGATGCAGCGTTTGCAAAGAATGACAAGAGCGACAAAGGCGGTGGAAATGGTCAAAGTGACAAGGGAAAAGATAAGAGCAGCAAAAGCAAATCTAAATCTAAATCGTCAAGTAACTCCAAGTCGTCCAGCAGCAAAGCGACGGGTGGAAATGGCAAATTAGGAAAATCTCTGCGCAATCTTTTCAAAAAAGATCGCAAGGAAGCAACTCCAACAAAGCGTAAAGTCGTGATAAAGGCAAAAGTTCCAACAAAAAAGGAAGTGACCACTCGGCCGAAAAAAAAGAAAACCGTGATAGTGGCCGCAGCTGAGCCAATTTCAGAGGAAACCAAGACAAAGCAAAAGAATATTAACGCAGCTCTCGGCGCGCTGAATGCCGCCCATGCCTCTGAAACAGCTTTTCAAAATGCTTCACCCAATTCACGTGTCGGCAGAATTGCTGCCTATCGCGATGCGGTTTTGGACAGCCAAAAACTTGAAATCGAATTAGATGATGCAATTGCCCGACTTGATGGGTTGGAACAACCTGAAAGATCAATAGATGAAATCGCGGCAGACATTGAAACCGCCAAAAGTGAAAAAAGTGACGTCGAACAGGAAATCATTGACATAAACAAAGAAATTGAAGTCGCTGGTGGTGCCGATGCAGATTTGACTGCCAAACTTGCTGACGCTGAAACACGCTTAGGTGCTTTGGATGAAGGTCTTATCGATTTACGAACTGAGTCTACCAATGCACAGAATTATACCGATGCCGAACAAACAGTTGAAGAAGCGGAAAATGCATTAAACGAACAGGAAGATACTGCTTCTGAATTACTAGAGGCGGCGGCTAACAAGCCTATCACACCCGATGTCGTTGAAGAAGTTAACCTGTTGCTTGGGCTAACGTCGGCATTGGACGATGATCTTGTTGAAGATGTCGAAGTCAGCGAAATAGATACGCAGTGATTACTTAGTCCTTACCTGACCAGTTGTTGGTCAGGAACTGTGTTATCCTGCTTGATTATAACCGCCCTAGACAATCCGTCCAAAAGTTCGAACGGATTTGGCCTTTTGTATGGGTATGAAAATGCTGTGAATGGACACCACATCATTTACCCTGCGTCCAAGGGGATTGAGTTTTTATCTCCTTGTGCGCAATATGCCGACCATGATTACACGCGATGACAATTCCACAGCGTATCCCTTAGAAACAACATGGGATCGGATGAAACATGTGGCGGCGCTGCCGCCGCAGAAAATTCTGCTGTCCACAGTGGTTATCGGTATGCTGACTGCTATTTGGCTGGCTTCGCCCTTTGTCATTCTGGCCATCCTGATCGGCATCGGCCTTCAATATATTATCGAATATTGTGTGCATCGGTTCCTCTATCACATGACGCCGCCTGATCAGGTGAATGACTTGTTCAAATGGCTGTATAAATCCCATTGGGGGCATCACGATTTTCCTAACAATCCGAACCTTTGGGGTGGAAACGGGTTGCTATTCGTTCCCATCATCTCTGCCATTTTTATCCTGATCGGCTGGGCGTTGATGGCCCTTTTTGGATCAGCACATCCGCTGGCTTATGCGGTTGTGGGTGTCTATCTGGGTGCCATCCCGACCTATATCACCTATGAATGGGCGCACGTGACAGCGCATGCGGCCGGCAAAAAAAATTGGTTGGAACGTTATATAACCAAGGAACATGCCAAGCATCATTTCCAAGATTATAATTCAAACTATCACGTGAATGCAGGCGGTATCGTAGTTGATCGCGCCTTTGGTACCGCCTTTGACCGCGAGACATATTCCCGCCCAGATCATATTCGCACTATGGGATTGGCACCTGATGATGCAAGGTTGGTTCAGTTGCGAGAGATGTATGCATCAGAGTGTAATATAACCGAACTAGACCGTCAAAAGGCGCTGTCCTAAACGCTTTCATCTGAATCAACCGCGGATCCCTACTGCGGGTCATACCGCCATCAATAATCCAGTTGTTTTGGGCGAGTGCATCAGCAACAATCAGGTCGCAATCTACGGGCGGGCGTTTCACCCAGCCGCGTGATCAAAATATCTGATCAACATGCACCACAGGCAGACCCGTGGCCTTGCCCAACTTGCGCGCAACCATTGCCTTCCCAGAACCAGGTTGGCGGACAATCATCACGCGTTTCGTGCGCCCAAGCCTATGGCGATGCTTCCAAATTGTCTAGCAACGGGTGGCACCAAGGTTGGAATATGGTACTAAATGAAATCAATTACTTAGCCCTAAATCCAACCTTGAACAGATCGCCAAATCCTTACAAACCCAGCGCGCGATAGCTGTCGGCGACGCGGTTCAAAGACACCAAATAGGCAGCCGTTCGCAGGCTGTCCACATCATTGCGCGACCGCCATGTGCTTTGCATATGCTGATAGGACGCACGCATCGTGTCTTCGAGCCCTGAACGTACCAATTCCAGCTCGCCCGCGCCTCTTAAGAATTTATGCCTGAAATCATCCGAAACTTTTTTGCCCGTCAAATTTTGCAGCTCTTCGATCAGCAGCTGCTGTTTACCCTCTTCAGCGCGACGTTGCATACGGCCAAAACGGATGTGGCTCAGGTTCTTTACCCACTCAAAATACGATACGGTAACACCGCCCGCATTTGCATACATATCCGGTATAATGATCACACCAGCCTTGCGTAGAATCTCATCCGCAGGGCCCGTCACGGGGCCATTCGCGGCCTCGATTATCAGCTTAGTATTTATATCCTTGGCGTTGGACATGTTGATCACGCCCTCCATCGCGGCGGGTATTAGAATGTCGCATTCTTTTTCTAGAGCCCGACTTCCATCCTTGGTGTACTCCGCACCGTCAAAGCCTTTGACGCCGCCCGTCTCTACAATATGTTGACGCAAGGCTTCGATGTTCAGCCCCTTATCGTTGATCACGGCGCCATCGCGTTCGATAACCGCTGTTATCAGCGCCCCATCTTCCTCGGACAAGAATTTGGCGGCGTGGTAACCCACATTACCCAAGCCTTGCACAATGACAGCCTTACCTTCTAGGCTGCCTGTCATATTTGCGGACTTCACATCATCTGGATGGCGGAAAAACTCTTGCAGCGCATATTGGCACCCTCGCCCCGTTGCCTCTACCCGACCGGCAATACCGCCCTTGTTCAACGGTTTGCCCGTCACACAAGCTTCGGAATCAATATCAGTGGTATTCATGCGGCGATACTGATCGGCAATCCAAGCCATCTCGCGTTCGCCTGTACCCATATCTGGTGCAGGAACGTTTTGAGCGGGGTGAATCAAATCACGTTTGATCAACTCATACGCAAACCGACGCGTAATTCGCTCCATTTCATCTTCTTCCCATTGAGAGGGATCGATATGCAGCCCACCTTTAGAGCCACCGAATGGTGCTTCTACCAATGCACATTTATATGTCATCAACGCCGCCAACGCCTCGACCTCGTCTTGGTTCACGGATGTCGCAAAACGAATGCCGCCTTTAACTGGTTCTTTATGTTCCGAATGAACCGAGCGATACCCAGTAAATGTATGAATATCACCTCGCAGTTTTACGCCAAATCGTACGGTATAAGTGGAATTACAAACGCGTATCTTAGTGGCGAGACCTTCGGATATATCCATCAGAGAAATTGCTTTCTCTAACATCATATCTACGGACGCGCGGAAGGACGGCTCTTGAGGATTGTTCATATGGTTTCCTTGTAAAACGACTCAGTCAAACTGCTTTATCGCTTCACCTTAGTCCAGATTGCGCAATTTATAGGCACTTTTCTTTTTGGCCTGTTCCAAGGGCAAAACATCATTGTAACTTTTCCGTCCTGCCGCGACTTAATAGTTAAACAGATCGCTTTCCTATCAATCACCACTCAGATAGCCTGCGCTTAACGCGACCAAACGCAAAGGTTTAACCTACGTGCAGCTTACGTCGGCCCCCTATTCATTTCGCAATGATGCACGTGTTCCTGCCTTTGATGATCATGGCCCGCGCACGGTGATGGATGCCCAATGTGGCCTGTGTTCCAAAGGTGCGCGTTGGATTGCGCGTCGTGATAGCCGCCAAGAATTCAAGATAATTCCAATGCAATCGGACCTAGGCAGCGCCTTGATGCGCCACTATGGGATGGATCCCGCAGACCCAACGTCATGGCTATATATCGAAAACGGGTGTGCGTTCACATCGCTAGACGCATTTATTCGTGTAGCGCGTCGCATCGAGGGCATTTGGACCGTTGTCAGAGTATTGCGGATCATCCCACCGTTTCTGCAAGACATCATGTATCGCCTTGTCGCACGCAATAGGTACAAGTTTTTTGGCAGAACAGATATGTGTAATATGCCTGACCTCGATGTGCGAGAAAGGTTGTTACAGTGAAAATATTGATCCTAGGTGGGTACGGTGTTTTTGGCGGACGACTGGCGCATTTGTTATCGGACATTTCAAAACTAGAACTGCTGATCGCAGGTCGGAATGCTGAACGTGATGCGCGCCGTGATCGGCTATGCAGGGTCGCACGTAAAACTACGCCGTAACGGGCAAGATACGAAGGTGGCTGGATTAACTGAAAGCATGCGATATACCATCGCTGTACCTGGGCGTATTCCGCTGCGCAACATTCACTTTTCGTTGGTAGCGGTGCCTGATCTACAGGTCATTCCAGTCGAATATCCTAACCTGCAATCAATTTGGATGGGTGCAGGGCCCGTGCCAGAAGGATTGCACCGCGTTCTAAACCTTTTGGCCAAAGCACGTACCGTCCTGAACCTGCCATCTTATGCCCCTCTGG
>CALDZS010000348.1 GCA_937944065.1 uncultured Amylibacter sp.
CAAAGTTGATTTGCCGCATCCGCTTTCGCCAACCACCGCCAATGTCTGTCCCGCATGCAAATCGAAACTGGCACCATCCAACGCCTTAACCACTCCGGCGGGCTTGAACAATCCGTTCGAAACCTCGTAATGGCGCGTAAGATTGCGACCGCGGATTAGCAGATCATTCATGAATTCACCCCCAACGGATGATTGCACAAAGCATACCCTAAATTCGCGCCCTGTTGTCGCGTCGGCGGGGTTTCACAATCGGCCTGCACATGCGCACAACGCGGCGCAAACAAACAGCCTTTTGGCCGATCATACTGACCAGGCACAACACCTGGGATCGATGGAAGGGAACGCCCGACGGCGCGTTCCGGCAGTGCCGCCAGCAGTGCAGATGTATAGGGATGGTGTGGCGTTGCAAACAGATCGTTAACGGTCTGTTCCTCTACCCGCTGACCGGCATATTGCACCTGTACGCGATGCGCTGTTTCAGCAACCACGCCCATATCGTGCGTGATCAGAATCAACGCCATGTCTTTTTGCTTTTGCAAGTCCACCAGCAGATCCAAAATCTGGGCTTGGATGGTGACATCAAGTGCGGTTGTCGGTTCATCTGCAATCAACAGTTTTGGATCGCCGCCCAACGCCATTGCGATCATCACACGCTGATTCATTCCCCCAGACAATTGATGTGGAAATGCCTTCAGGCGCGTTTCTGGGGCGGGAATACCGACTTGCTCCAACAGTTCGATTGATCGGGTTCTGCGTTCAGCACGGTTCATGCCCAAGTGCAGCCGCAACACTTCCCCCAATTGGTACCCAACAGTAAAGCAAGGGTTCAAGCTGGACACGGGTTCTTGGAAAATCATCGCCAAGTCTTTGCCAATAATCTTACGCCGCGCCTTGGTGCTGATGGTCGCCAAATCGTGGCCATCGAACATCATCTGGTCCGCAGTGATCTTTGCCGTCCAAGGTAGCAGTCCCATCGCGGCCAGCATCGACACAGATTTGCCTGAACCGCTTTCACCCACAATCGATAGAATTTCGCCGCGCTCACATGAAATATCCACACTGTCTACTGCGCGGAACAAACCACCTGCTGTTTGGAAATCAACCGAAAGGTTTTTAATGTCGAGTATTGGCATTATGACCTCTTCAATTTCGGGTCAAGCGCGTCACGTAATCCGTCGCCCATTAAATTGATCGCTAAAACCGTAATCAAAATGGCAAGGCCGGGGAAGGTAACAACCCACCATGCACGAGTTATAAATTCGCGCGCCTCTGCCAGCATGGTGCCCCATTCAGGCGTTGGTGGCTGCGCGCCCATACCCAGAAATCCAAGGGCGGCGGCGTCCAATATAGCGTTCGAGAATGACAAGGTTGCTTGCACTATCACGGGGCCAAGACAGTTGGGCAGAATGGTTTTCGTCATCAGATAAAACGGTGATGCCCCCGCAACACGTGCCGACGTGACATATTCGCGGTTCAACTCGTTTAAGACTGACGCGCGAGTTAAGCGCACGAAATGAGGCTGCAAAACAATCGCGATAGCGATCATGGCGTTTAGCAATCCTGGCCCAAGAATGGCGACCATGACGAGGGCTAGCAACAGGCTGGGGAACGCGAGAATGATATCCATTAGGCGCATGATGACTGTGTCGACGGCACCGCGAAAATAGCCAGCGATCAGACCAATGGTGACCCCGCCAACCATGGCGATGCCCACAACGACGACACCGATAAACAAAGAGAACCTAGCGCCATAGATCAGGCGGGTTAACATATCTCGACCAACCGCGTCAGTGCCCAGCAAGAACCGCCATTGCCCCCCGTCTTCCCAGACGGGCGGCACTAACAGCGCGTCACGATACTGTTGTGTCGGGCCGTGCGGGGCAATTAAGGGTGCGAAGATCGCCGTGAAGACCAAGATGCAGATCAGGACCAGACCAACGACTGCGCCGCGGTTTTCAGAGAAATAAAACCAGAACTCTGCCAGCATACGGCGGCGCAACTGGCGTTTCAGTTGTTTGGGTGTCAGTGAGGTTTCGGTCATATTACTGATGCCTAATACGTGGGTTGATAAGGCCGTAGGTGATATCGACCAGCAGGTTCACGATCATCACAATTGCTGCGATTAACAAAAGCCCCCCCTGAACCACTGGGTAATCACGGCGAGAAATACTGTCGACCATCCATTTGCCAATGCCCGGCCAACTGAAAATCGTTTCGGTTAAGATTGCACCTGCCAACAATGTACCCACGCTCAGCCCGATGACTGTAATCACTGGGATCATAGCGTTGCGCAGCGCGTGAACACCCACGACCCGGCGGGATGATAAACCTTTGGCGCGCGCGGTGCGAACATAATCCTCGCCCAATACCTCGAGCATCGCTGATCGAGTTTGTCGTGCGATGACTGCCAAAGGTATGGTGGCCAGCACGATGGTGGGCAAAATCAAATGTCGCGCGGCGGATTTAAATGCGCCAGCCTGGCCAGACATTAAACTGTCGATCAGCATGAAACCCGTTGGGGTTGGAAAGTAGTATAGCAACGAGATGCGGCCAGATACGGGTGTCCAACCTAGTTTGCCCGAAAAGACGATAATCAGCAGTAGCCCCCACCAAAAGATCGGCATCGAATAACCCACAAGAGCGGTTCCCATGATGGATTGATCAATGAATGTTCCGCGTTTGCTGGCGGCGATGATACCCGCAGGAATGCCGATACATACGGCGAGGATCATGGCGCATAGGGACAATTCGACCGTGGCGGGGAATAACGTGAAAAACTCGGACAGGACAGGTTGTTTGGTGACAAGGGAATTACCGAAATCACCTTTGGCCAGATCGCCTAAATACTCGACATACTGTTGCCAGATCGGTCGGTTATAACCGAACTCTTCTAGCAATCGCTGATAACGTTCTTCGGTCAAGCCCCGCTCGCCCGCCATCAGCAATACGGGATCACCAGGTAGGACGCGCACAAAACTGAACGCGATAAAGGTAATGCCAAGGAATGTCGGGATTAGAAGGGCGATGCGTTTAATTAGAAATGAAAGCATTATCCAACAATCCTTAAGTCACGCGGGAAATTTGTCAGGCAATCATGGCCAGTCTCGGTCACCACGATGTCATCTTCAATCCGCACACCGCATTCGTTCAGACGATACAATCCGGGTTCAACCGTGAACACCATGCCTGCTTGCAGAACATCCATATTACCGCGCATGATTTGCGGTGCTTCGTGCACATCGAGTCCTAATCCATGTCCCGTTTTGTGACGCGCGAACTCAGCAAAGTCAGAGCTTTCGAGAACGATTTGAACCGCGTCATCCACATCATGTGCTGTGATCCCAGTGCGGGTCACTGCCTTGCCGCGTTCGTTCGCGGCCAGCACCGTATTGTAAAATGCACGATCGCGATCAGAAACCTCGGCCACGAAAAACGTGCGGGTGATGTCGGCGTTATAGCCTTGCCAACTGGCGCCGAAATCTATCAGCAACGCATCGCCACGTTTGATTTTATAGTCAGGACGCGCGCTAGCATGCGGTTGTGCGGCATTATCACCGGCGGCCACGATCGGATCAAACGATAGGCCATCTGCACCTTCGGCAAACAAGTTTTTCAACAATTCCGCCTCGATCTGTTTTTCAGTTTGACCCACGGCAACGGTCTGCAATGTCGCCTCTAACGCTCGTTCAGATATGTCTATCGCATGGCGCAACAGTGCTATCTCGTCCGCAGTTTTCAGCAAACGGATGGACGAGATATCCGCGTGCGCATCAACGAAAGAGACGTCCGGGAAAACTCTCGTCAGTTCCATTTGTTCGAACACACGCATGCGCTGCGCCTCTAGTCCGAAGCGTTCGGAATTTGCCAGTTGTGGTAAGGCCGCGGCAGCGGATGTGAATGCGTCGGCAAAACCAACCTCGTCGCGCCAATCAAACACATCGCCGTCAAATCCAAGATGGCTGAAAGAGGCCATTTCCAGATTGGGAACGATAGCAACAGGTTTGCCCGTCGCGGGTATTATGATCACCAAAGGGCGCTCCATCAGATGAAAATCATAAGAGTATATACGTTTAAAATTCGGGCCCGGCACGAAAGCAACGGCATCCAAACTGGCGGCACGCATGGCCGCATAAACTGGTTCTAGTCGGGGGTCGGTCATAATTTCTATAAATTAAAGAACGATATGGGCGGGAACAGTCCCGCCCATATCAAATAGCTTATTCAGCAATATCAACGCCGTCGAAACGGTGTGATCCAAGTGGGTCCATTTTATACCCAGACACTTTGTTGCTCATTGGCATGAACACAACAGAGTGGGCGATTGTGCCCCATGGTGCTTCGCGTTTGAACACGACCTGCGCCTGCTCGTAAAGTGCTGTGCGTTTTGCTTGGTCAGATTCTTGCTTCGCAGCATTTACCAAACCATCAAACTCTTCGTTGCACCATTGCGCGCGGTTTGATCCACCCACAGATGAGCAGCTAAGCAGCACTGACAAGAAGTTATCTGGATCGCCATTGTCACCAGTCCAACCCAACAGAACCGCACCATCACGATCCAAGTCTTTAGAAAGCTTCAGATACTCGCCCCATTCGTACGACGTGACTTCAGCCTCGACACCCACAGCTGCAAAATCTGCTTGCAGCAACTCGGCCATGCGGCGCGCATTTGGGTTGTAAGGACGTGCAACTGGCATCGCCCAAATTTTCATCTTCAGACCAGAGACACCCGCATCATCCAGCATTTTCTTCGATGCAACAGGATCATAAGGATCGTCTTGGATCGCGTCATTGTACGACCACATGGTTGGTGGCACAGGGTTTTTCGCCGCTTTACCAGCGCCTTCAAACACAGCATCCAAGATGGCTTGTTTGTTGATCGCCATGTTCAGAGCTTTGCGGACATTTACGTTATCAAACGGAGCAACCTTTGTGTTGTAGGCAAGGTAACCAACGTTCAGCCCCTCTTGCTCCATCACAGTCAGATCAGCGTTTGCACGCAATTCTGGCAAGTCAGCTGGGTTCGGGTACGGTGCCACATGGCATTCGCCCGCTTTCAGTTTTTGCATACGAACAGAGTTGTCGGTGGTGATTGCAAAGATCAAATTGTCGATCTTTTGCTTACCGGCCCAATAATCAGCATTTGCTGTATACCGAATAACAGCGTCTTTTTGATAGGCTTGGAACTGAAATGGACCCGTGCCAATCGGGGCTTGGTTCAGATCGGTCATCTTGCCAGCAGCAGCCAATTGATCGGCATACTCTTTAGACACGATAGATGCGAAATCCATCGCCAAGTTTGCTACGGTCGGGCTTTCGGGTTTGTTCAGAACGAATTTCACCGTCATGTCATCGACCTTAACAATGTCTTTGATCAACGCTGGCATATCCATGCCATTGAAATATTCCCAGGCAGTGCCTTCGGTATATTTATGCCATGCGTGGCCTTCGTCGCGCTGACGGTTAAATGTGAACAAAACATCGTCCGCGTTGAAATCACGTGTTGGCGTGAAATAGCTGGTCGAGTGGAATTTTACACCTGGGCGCAATTTGAACGTATACTCTAAACCGTCCGCAGATGCTGACCAGCTTTCGGCCAGACCAGGAATTACATTTGTCGTGCCGCGTTCGAATTCGGCCAGTCGGTTGTAGACGGGTCGTGAGGACGCGTTAAAGGTCGTGCCGGCTGTGTACAGCGCAGGGTCAAACCCTTCGGGCGATCCTTCTGAACAGTAGACCAGTGTTTTTGCTTGTGCGGCCGAAGCCAATGTGGCGGCAGCCAAACACCCAATAATAAATGGTGTCTTTCTCATATTTTTCTCCTCCTTGAAAAACGTGGAAGGGCGAGAATTTAGACTCAGGGGTCGCCCTTGTCGGATCAGTTAACCATACTAATACAATTCTGTCATCTGCTGATATTTTACAATCACTTACAACGCATCGTCCTTAACCGTCTGCATGGAAACATGGGTGGATGTTGCTGCAACATGCGGCAAAAGAGAGATTTTTTCACCCAAGACACGACGGTAGGCAACGATATCTGTGGTTCTAATTTTCAGCAAATAGTCGAAGGCACCCGCAATCATGTGGCACTGCTCTACCTCAGGTATTTTTTGCACGGCGGTATTGAATGCAACCAGTGTTTTTTCCATTGTAGCATTGAGTTTCACCTCGACGAAGGCCACATGTTCAAGACCCAGTTTGGCGGGATTTAAAACCGCACGAAATCCCGTGATATATCCATCGGCTTGCAAGCGCTTTAGTCGCGCTTGGCAAGGCGTTTTTGACAGACCTATTCGATTGGCTAGATCGGTGACGGGCAAGCGCCCGTCTTGGCTCAAAATTTTTATAATCGCCTTATCGAAGCGGTCTAATTGCCTATTATTCATAAAATAAAAGTCCTTCAGCCCATATTTATTGTCTTTTTTAGTGAAAAAGTTCGCAAAAATAATAAACTTGGACACATCCCCTAGGTGCATGTTGTTAACCTGTCCAAAACCAGCCAGCAAGGAGTTTGTCATGTCACAGCTTACGAAGCACAGAAAAAATATTTGCGATGCCGCCCATGCACCTGAACAAGACGTTCTGGACACCCTGAAAAAACATGCTGAAATTGATGCGAAATTGCGCACCCAAATCACTGCTTCGGCCACGCAATTGGTGAACGATATACGCGGCGATACGAACCCTGGGATCATGGAAGTATTCTTGGCCGAATACGGACTATCCACCGACGAAGGTGTCGCGCTGATGTGCCTGGCTGAGGCTTTGTTGCGCGTGCCAGATGCCGAAACAGTAGATGCACTGATCGAAGATAAAATCGCACCGTCCAGTTGGGGCGAACATCTGGGTAAATCCAGTTCGTCTTTGGTCAATGCGTCGACTTGGGCGCTGATGTTGACAGGCAAAGTATTGCAAGATGGAACGGGCATGGCCTCGACCTTACGCTCTGCTGTGAAACGCATTGGTGAACCTGTAATACGAGTTGCCGTCAGTCGCGCAATGAAGGAACTGGGCGCGCAATTTGTGCTGGGTGAAACCATCAAGGATGCGGTGAAGCGAGGCAAAAAACGCCAAGCGGATGGATACACCTATTCTTACGATATGTTGGGCGAGGCCGCGTTGACGGCGAAAGATGCCGATGGATATTTCGAGGCATACCGTGACGCAATCACGCAGTTGGCCGCCCACAGTACTGCTGATGACATCCGCGAAAATCCAGGGATATCAATCAAGCTTTCCGCACTACACCCACGCTACGAAGTTGGCCAGTATGATCGTGTCATGCGTGAACTGGTGCCACGGGTTTTGATATTGGCAAAACTAGCACGCGACGCTGGAATGGGTTTGAACATCGACGCTGAAGAGGCAGATCGTCTGGACATTTCGCTCGATGTGATCGAGGCTGTGCTTGCTGATCCGTCACTTATTGGCTGGGATGGCTTTGGTGTCGTTGTGCAGGCTTATGGCAAACGCGCGGCGTTGGTATTGGACTGGTTATACACATTGGCAGAAACGCACGATCGCAAGATCATGGTACGGCTGGTCAAAGGCGCCTACTGGGATACCGAAATAAAACGCGCGCAAGTCGAAGGCTTGCCTGATTTCCCTGTCTTCACTCAAAAGGCAGCCACCGATGTGTCATATCTGTGTTGTGCCCAAAAGTTGTTGGGCATGACCGATCGCATTTATCCGCAATTCGCCACACATAATGCGCATTCCGTCGCGGCGATTTTGGAAATGGCAACCGACAAGCAGACGTTTGAATTTCAGCGTCTGCACGGTATGGGGGCATCTTTGCATGATTTGGTATTGGAACAGAATAAAACTCGTTGTCGCATCTATGCCCCTGTTGGTGCGCACGAAGATTTGCTGGCGTATCTGGTGCGTCGCTTATTGGAAAATGGCGCGAACAGCTCTTTCGTGAACCAAATAGTTGATGAAGAAGTACCCTCATCAACAGTCGCTGCCGACCCGTTCGCAGCCCTTAAGCCCGCCAGTGATTACGTCAAAAACCCAAGTGATCTTTACGCGCCAGAGCGAGTGAATTCCCGAGGATGGGATTTACACGATGAAACCGATTTGACTGAAATCGCAGCTGCACGCGAACCGTTCAAAACGCATCAATGGACGTTCGATACATTGGGGACTGGTGAACAGATCACGGTCACAAATCCAATAGACACATCCGACATCGTTGGGCAGGTGACATTCTGCAACGAACAGGATGTAGCAATAGCCTTAGCAAATGCGACCGCGTGGGACGCAGATGCAGGCACGCGCGCGAAGGTTTTAAACAATGCTGCTGATTTGTATGAGCAAAACTTTGGCCAGCTATTCGCAGTGTTGGCACGCGAAGCGGGCAAGACAGCGATGGACGCAATTTCGGAACTGCGCGAAGCAGTCGATTTCTTGCGCTATTACGCAGCACGCGCATCAGAGCAAAGCGATCCAGCGCGTGGTGTGTTCGCCTGCATCTCTCCGTGGAACTTTCCGTTGGCAATTTTTACAGGGCAGATTTCCGCAGCACTTGCCGCAGGAAACGGCGTTATCGCGAAACCCGCAGAGCCAACAACATTGACGGCTATCATAGCCGCTAACCTGTTGCACAAAGCAGGCGTTCCCAACACGGCCTTACATCTGCTGCCCGGTCGCGGACGGGTTATAGGATCACAGATCACATCTGATCCGCGTATTGCAGGCGTGTGTTTCACAGGCTCTACCGCAACTGCGCAAACCATCAACAAATCCATGGCCGCAGGTCTGTCCCCGACGGCACCATTGATCGCGGAGACCGGTGGTCTGAACGCGATGATCGTGGACAGCACCGCCTTGCCCGAGCAAGCTATTGTCGATGTGGTCACATCTGCCTTTCAATCGGCGGGCCAGCGCTGTTCGGCACTGCGTATGTTGTATCTGCAAGAAGATATCGCAGAACAATTTTTGGAAATGCTCTATGGCGCGATGGACGAACTTGTCGTTGGCGACCCGTGGGACATGCAAACTGATCTAGGGCCGGTAATCACCCCAGATGCCCAAAGTGATATCAACAACTACATCACCCAAGCCCAAGCGGATGGGCGTTTGTTAAAACGTTTGAAACCACCGAAATTCGGGACATTCGTGCCACCAACAGTGATCAAAGTTCGCGGCATCACCGACCTGGAAAAAGAAGTATTCGGCCCCGTCTTACACATTGCGACCTTCGGGTCAGAGGAACTTGATGCGGTTATCGCTGAAATTAACGCAACTGGATTTGGCCTGACGTTTGGAATTCATTCGCGGATTGACGACCGCGTGGACCAAGTGACGCGCCAGATGACGGCCGGCAACATCTATGTGAACCGCAATCAAATTGGTGCTATCGTCGGATCGCAACCATTTGGCGGCGAGGGAATGTCTGGCACAGGACCCAAGGCTGGCGGGCCGTCCTATGTGCCACGCTTCACGCAGCCAGGTCGTACAATTCTGCAAGCGCAAAAATCGAAAGCCGTTGATGGTGCTTTGGTTCAGGACAGGCTGAACGCAGCCCCGCTCAAAACCGAGTTACTTTCGACGTTGCTTCTGCCTGGACCAACAGGTGAATCCAATCAGCTTTCAGAATTTGGCCGTGGCAAAGTACTTTGCTTGGGGCCAACAAAAGAAGCCGCATTGCAGCAGGCCGATATTGCGCGCACTAATGGATGCGAACCGATTTGTGTCGCCCCAGATATTTCGGCAGTTGCAGGCCTGTCTGGTCACCTTGCAGCCACAGATTTAGCGCACTTAAAGGGATTCGACGCTGTTGTTAGCTATGCCAGCGACGACGAATTGACCGCGTATCGCAACGCATTGTCTGGGCGTGAGGGGAAATTGATTCCACTATTTTCTGAAAGCGACCTGGACAAGCGGTTGCGGTTGGAACGGCATGTCTGCATCGATACGACAGCGGCGGGCGGCAATGCCAGTCTGTTGGCGGAAGCACACTAACTATCGCGGACGCATACTATCTAGGGGCAATTTAATTTTGTGCTTGGATCGGATTTGCGCGTCGATCGCGGGCGAAATATGCGTAGGGAAATGATCTGCCAACATCTGTTTGGTCTTTTCCTTGGCGCGGGTGCGCATGTCGGCTGCACCCGCCTCTCCCCATGCATCTGGACTGTCACGATCTGACAGTGGTGGATAGTAATAGTCCCGCTCCATTGCGGCCAATGTTTGATCACCGCCCAAGAAATGGCCTGCACCACGAATGCTCTGTTCCATCGCTTCTAGGTTCAACGTGTCGGCGTTCACTTCAACCCCGCGCAACACGCGTTGAACCGAGGTGAGAATATCATTGTCGATCACAAATCCTTCAAAAGATGCGCCTAACAGGCTGCCGTACATGCCAGCTGCCTCGTAAATCAGGTTACCGCCAGACAGACCCGCGGCCAACGCAGTGATCCCCTTTTCATACCCCGCTTGCGCATCAGGTATCTTTGCATCCGTCATCGATGCAGCAACGCCAGAGACAAGACCAAGACGGTTAGATAATTGCGCGGAAGCAGCATTCAGAATGGCCATTTCGGCACCGCCGCCGGAAAAGGCACCAGTGCGTAAATCAACCACAAACGGCCAATTCGAGAAAATCATCGGATGCCCCGGTTTCATCAGATCAATCAACACCAGAGCGGCCATGGTTTCAGCCAGTGATTGTGCCAGCATACCTGCCAAAGGCGCAGGTGCCGTGGCACCAGACTGCGCTGCGATGATCGCATTGATTGGCATATTATGACGTATGGCCGCAAAGGCCACGTCCACCGCATCCTCGCCATATCGCAAGGGCGAGATAATGGGTGAAATGTGAACCTTGCAAAATGGACGTTTCGCAAACGCCCCCTCTTGCCTTAGGATCGCATCAAACATTTCCACACATGGATCGACATAGCTGCCAAAGCTGAAACTGGTACCAACGGGTTTGGTTGTGCCAGCAGCGATGGCGTAGGCCGTGTTGATATCAAGGTCAAAGATATCGGGAATATCGGTGGCGATGCAACAGCGTGTAAACCAGCAAATGGTATCTAATTGATCAGCCAAACGCGCGAAATCGTACAGATCACGCAAGGTCGACGGACGGTAAGTACCCGTGTCTAAATCAAGCGCCTGAACGGCAGCACCGCCCGTACCAAAACGAACGTCTTGTCCATTAACTTGAAAATCGTGACGAGGATCTTGACCAAAAAGGTTAAATGACTTGGGTGTTTTCGCGATGATATCTTCTACAAAATCCCGTGTGTATAGCACGCGGCCATCCGCATCAAACTGGCATCCGCGCTGTTTTGCCAAGTCAGCGATGGCGTATGGCACATCGCCGATGCCGACGGTTGAAAGCAGGGTGAACGCCGCGTCCGTTATGTGTTGGGCTTGCGCATCCGTAAGGGGTTTATATTGACCACCCCTACTGCCCGTCGGTGCTGGGTTCGGCGCGCGATCACCTGGGTTTTGACGCAAATCAACACGCGCGGCGCGGCCGCCAGTTCTAATTCGTTTTTGCATGATAATTTCATTCTTTGTTCAAAAAGAGTGTGGAAGCAATTTTTGGCAAAAGCAAGATTTTAGACAGCTTGCGTCAATCTAAGTCCCGCCGCGCGTACGATCTCTGAAACCTGTATCAGTTGATTTGCCATCGGGCTGGTTTTCCGCCAAATCATTCCAATTGTACGCATAGGTTTGGTACCATCAAATTGGGACACACAAACAGGCGCAGAGCTGGTTTCCACAGGTACCGCCATTTGGGGGATGATCGTCAATCCAATTCCAGACCCAACCATCTGAACCAGCGTAGACAACGAGCTGCCGTCCAATCCATCGCGTGGTATCCGCGTGCCAATGTTGCAAAATGATAAGGCTTGATCGCGAAAGCAATGCCCCTCTTCCAACAGTAACAATCGCATGTCACGCAGGTCATGCGCATCTGGAACCGCCATACCCTGGTCAGCGTTTTGACGGATCAGGACGAAGGGTTCCTCAAAAAGGGAAATCTCGGTCAACGACGGTTCTGATATGGGCAAAGCCACAATCGCTGTGTCGATCAAACCGTCCTCTAGTTCTTGGACCAAGGTCTTGGTCAGCGTTTCGCGTACATGAATATCAACACCTTCATGCGCGCGCGTCAGGTCGCTGATCAATGAGGGTAACAGATAGGGTGCGATTGTTGGGATAACACCGATGCGCAGCCTGCCCGCCAATCCGCCTTGGGCAGTGCGCGACAGGTCTTCTAGGGCATCGACGGACTGTAAAATATCGCGCACTCTTAACGCAAACTCTTCGCCAAAACGTGTCAGGCGCAGTTTTTTTGGCACACGTTCAAACAGGTCGGCACCTAAGCTTTGTTCCAGCTCTTTGATTTGCATAGACAGGGCTGGTTGCGAAATGGCACATGCCTCTGCTGCATGTTTGAAGTGCCGATGTTGGGCCAACGCTTCGAAATAGCGGAACTGTTTTAAGGTCACATTTCTCATCACTATAACTTATCATAATGATCAGAAAATACAATTTTTAACTATCGCTTTAGTTTGATAGAGTCAGGAAGAATCTAACAGCAATCCAACGGAGAAAAATATGAACGACACGTCCCAAGGGAAATGCCCAGTCATGCATGGCGCGAACGCCTATAAAGCAACGGGTAGCACGGCGAACCAACATTGGTGGCCAAATCAGTTAAACCTAAAAATCCTCAGCCAAAATTCTGAGAAGACTGACCCGATGGGCGAGGCGTTCAATTACGCTCAAGAATTTAAGACAATTAATCTTGATACTCTCTATTCCGAAATTGAAGAGTTGATGACCACATCACAAGATTGGTGGCCAGCCGATTATGGCCACTATGGTCCATTCTTTATCCGTATGGCATGGCACAGTGCGGGAACTTACCGCATTTATGATGGTCGTGGTGGTGCATCCACTGGATCACAACGGTTTGCGCCGCTGAACAGCTGGCCAGACAATGGCAACTTGGACAAAGCGCGTCGTTTGTTATGGCCAATCAAACAAAAATACGGTCGCAAATTGTCTTGGGCCGATTTGATGGTATTCGCCGGCAACGCTGCCATCAAATCAATGGGGCTAGAGCCGTTTGGGTTTGCTGGTGGGCGCGAAGATGTTTGGGAACCAGAGGAAGATATCTATTGGGGACCTGAAACCGAATGGATGGGTGACGAGCGTTATTCAGGCGATCGCGATCTAGCAGATCCGCTGGGTGCCGTGCAAATGGGCCTAATTTATGTGAATCCAGAAGGTCCCAACGGCAATCCCGATCCGTTATTGTCTGCGCGTGACGTGCGCGAAACATTCACGCGTATGGCGATGAATGACGAAGAAACCGTCGCGTTGGTCGCGGGTGGACACACATTCGGCAAGGCCCACGGTGCCGCTGATCCTGACCAATACGTTGGCCGCGAGCCAGAGGCCGCACCAATCGAAGAACAAGGTCTTGGCTGGAAACAAAGCTTTGGCAAAGGCCATGGCAGCGACACAGTGACCAGTGGGATTGAAGGTGCGTGGACACCAAATCCGATCCAATGGGATACAGGCTATTTCGATGTGCTATTCGGATACGAATGGGAACTGACCAAAAGCCCTGCAGGTGCCAACCAATGGACACCAACCGCCGCATCAAATGCGGATCAAGCCCCAGATGCATCCGATCCTTCACAGTCAAAACCCTTGATGATGACCACAGCGGACATGGCGATGCGGATGGATCCGGCATATGAAGTCATCTCTCGTCGCTTCCACGAAAACCCTGATCAGTTGGCCGAGGCCTTTGCAAAGGCTTGGTACAAGCTGACCCACCGTGACATGGGCCCGCACGTGCGTGGCCTTGGAAAGCTAGTGCCGTCAGAGCAGCAGTTGTGGCAAGACCCAATTCCTGATGCGGATCAACCACCGATGGGCGATTCCGCCGCCGCAGAGTTGAAGAAAGCCATCTTGGCATCTGGTCTATCCGTGTCACAATTGGTGAGCACGGCATGGGCTTCTGCCTCGACATATCGCGATTCGGACAAACGTGGTGGTGCCAATGGTGCACGCATTCGTTTGGCGCCGCAAAAAGACTGGGCGGTCAATCAACCTGCCGAGTTAGCTACTGTATTGAGCAAGTTAGAGGCCGTACGATCCAGCACTTCAATCCCAGTATCAATGGCAGACCTGATCGTTCTAGGTGGTTGTGCTGCAGTGGAAAAAGCCGCCCAAGCAGCGGGCCATGACATTGTCGTGCCGTTCACTGGTGGCCGCACAGATGCCAGCCAAGAGCAAACGGATGTAGAAGCATTTGCAGTCCTGGAGCCAAAGGTCGATGGGTTTAGAAACCACTACCCAGCAGGACAAATCCGCAGCGCAGAAGAGTTGTTGGTCGATCGAGCACAGCTGATGACGCTTACCGCGCCAGAAATGACAGTGTTGATTGGTGGTTTACGCATGTTAGGCGCGAACACAAACAATTCGGCCAATGGCGTCTTTACAAATCGCCCCGAGACCCTCAGCAACGATTTTTTCGTTAACTTGCTGGACATGGGTACAGATTGGCAAGCAGCGTCTGACGCAGGCGATGTGTTCGAAGGCAAGGACCGCGCAAGTGGTGATGCAAAATGGACGGCATCACGTGTCGATCTTGTATTTGGCTCGAACTCGCAATTGCGCGCAATTGCTGAAGTGTACGGCAGCGATGATGCGGGCGAAAAGTTTGTGACCGACTTTGTCGCCGCTTGGGACAAAGTGATGAACCTTGATCGTTTTGATTTGGTCTAAAGACTGACTAGCTAGGGGCGGTTATGTCCGCCCCTAGCCGATATTAGTGGCTGTGACGCGGCGTGTGTTTACGCGCGATATCTTTGTAATTATCCGCATCGCGCAATGTCATACCTTGATCAAACGGTTGCACCAATTCGCGGAAATATTGCTGCCATGGGGTATGACTTTCGGGTGTTGGAAATCCGCCCGCCTCCATCAATTCAGCGGCGCGTTGTGCCAAAACCTCTGCCGATAATAACATATCGGCGCTGCACTTATTCAAATCGATCCGCACCCGATCCCCTGTTTTTAACAATGCTAGACCACCGCCGTCCGCCGCCTCTGGCGCTGCATTCAGGATCGAGGGCGATCCGGACGTGCCCGATTGACGACCATCACCGATGCAAGGTAACGCAGTTACCCCTTGTTTCAACAGATACGATGGCGGGCGCATATTCACCACCTCGGCACCCCCAGGATATCCTTTTGGGCCCGTGCCGCGCATGAACAGCACGCATTCTTTGTCTATGTTTTCGGCAGCATCATCGATGCGATCATGATAATCTTCGGGGCCGTCAAACACGATTGCGCGACCTTCGAACGCATTTGGATCGTCTGGATTTGATAGATAAGTTTCCCGGAAATCCGCGCTGATCACGCTGGTTTTCATAATCGCACTGTCGAACAAGTTGCCCTTTAGATTGATGAACCCAGCCTTGTGCATCATCGGATCATCAACCGTTTTTATCACGCGCAGATCGCCGGTGTCCTTGCCCACACAATTGTCCGAGATAGTTTCGCCGTTTACCGTTATCGCATCTGGATACGGCAGCAAGCCACCTTTGAGCAAAGCGGCAACCACCGCTGGCACACCGCCTGCACGGTGAAAATCTTCGCCTAGGTATTCACCAGCTGGCTGCATATTGACCAACAGTGGAATGTCATGGCCCAGCTTTTGCCAATCATCATTATTCAACGGCACGCCCAAATGACGTGCAACTGCGTTCAAATGGATCGGTGCATTCGTTGATCCACCTATGGCAGAGTTGACAACGATCGCGTTCGCAAACGCCTCTCTTGTCATGATTTGATCGGGGCGCATATCGTCCCAAACCATATCAACAATTCGCTTGCCAGTAGCATAACTAATTTGACCACGCTCGCGGTACGGGGCTGGTATTGCCGCCGATCCCGGCAATTGCATTCCCAATGCCTCTGCCAACGAGTTCATCGTGCTAGCAGTGCCCATAGTGTTGCAAAACCCGACAGACGGCGCGGTTGACGCCACAAGCTCCATGAACCCTTCATCGTCCAATTCACCCTTGGCACGCAATTCACGCGCCTTCCAAACCATGGTGCCTGATCCGGCGCGTTCATTTCGATACCATCCGTTCAGCATCGGGCCGACCGATAATGCAATCGCGGGGATGTTCACTGTGGCCGCCGCCATAAGCAAGGCTGGCGTAGTTTTATCGCAACCAATATTCAGGACAACGCCGTCAATTGGATAGCCATGCAACGTTTCCACCAAAGACAGATAAGCAAGGTTTCGGTCTAGGCTGGCGGTCGGGCGTTTTCCCGTTTCTTGGATCGGGTGCACGGGGATTTCGATTGGAATGCCGCCTGCGGCCTGAACGCCATCACGCACCCGCTTGGTCAATTCCAAATGGTGGCGATTGCACGGTGACAGGTCGCTGCCAGTTTGCGCGATGCCGATGATAGGTTTGCCCGACTGCAGCTCTTCTCGGGTCAGGCCGTAGTTCAAATACCGCTCTAAATACAGCGCCGTCATCTCTGGATCAGTTAAGTCGTTAAACCATCCTGTCGAACGTAAATCTTCCTTTTTGATTTTGGCCATTGGATGACTGTCCTTTCTAGGGCGTAGCTCGCAAAATTGCCGTAGCTAATTGGTACATTTCATTCTGAAATCATTATGTTTTTTATTCTTAAAAACACAAGCTTTGATCCGATTATTATAATGAAAACTTACCGCTTGGGTTTGCAAGGCAAGATCAACTCTATACATTATAGCCAAACCGCAGAGTCACTGTGAGCAAGGGACATCCAATGATTGACACGAACCAACGATTGATTGCAATTCTACGTGGAATTCGCCCTGAAGAGGCCGAAGATATGATCACCACGCTCATCCATGCAGGCATCCGCGCGATGGAGATTACGATGAATTCGCCAGAGCCATTAAAATCGATCGAAACAGCTGTGGCCGTTGCCAATAAACTGGCACCCAATGCATGTTTGGTTGGCGCAGGTACCGTTTTGACGGTCGAGCAAGTTGAACAGGTTCATGCGCTAGGCGGGAATATGATTGTTTCCCCAGATGCAAATCCAGATGTAATCGCACGCACCGCCATGTTAGGCATGAAAAGCTTCCCTGGTGTGTTTTCGCCAACCGAAGCATTTTTGGCCTTGCGCACTGGCGCATCTGGTCTGAAATTTTTCCCCGCATCAGGACTGGGCGCAGACACCATCAATGCAATGCGCGCGGTCTTACCACCCGAAACCCAAGTTTTCGCGGTGGGCGGTGTCGGCCCAGATAATTTTGAAGAGTACAAAAATGCAGGTGTGAACGGGTACGGTTTGGGCAGTAATTTGTACAAAGCTGGTCGCAGCGCTGAGGAAGTTGGTAAACGCGCTATGGCCGCCGTTGAAAAGATGGCGGCAGTTTACGACGCCTAGGTTTTCGCACATTAAAACCGGAACTGAGACCTTTGTTGATAAGTCTCCGTCGCTTTCAGAACCGCGAATGGAAAGCCCGCATTGTTAGGCGCATCCGGCCATAGCTGTGGTTCCAAAGCAATTCCTGCACAAGGTCCGTAAGCAAAACCATTATGTCCTATTGAACCACCTTCTTCGATGGCTTGCCCCGTGTAAATTTGCAGCCCCGGCTCCGTCGTAAATATCTCCATCTCAATCCCCTTAGCTGGCGCCGACAGAGTTGCGACATGCTGCAATTCACCTCGTTCCAAGGACAGGCACAAGTTGTGATCGTAAAAATTTTCAACCGACAAGGCGCGTCCTGATCGAAAGTCAAACTCGGTATCTGCAACATCCTGGACGGAACCCGTTGGGATACCACCCTGTTCTAGTGGCAGGTAATGGTCCGCATGTACCTTCAAGGAATGACCTTCAATA
>CALDZS010000349.1 GCA_937944065.1 uncultured Amylibacter sp.
ACGAGCGTCGATTGAAATGCAGTACTCATAAATATCTCGTGAAAATTGCTTCTGTGACGCTCATGCACGCTCTAGCTTAAGAATTGATGAAAGGCGTTCTTTTTCAGTTTGGGCGCAATCCGTAACCAAACATTAGGGAAACTAATGCACCACAGGAGATATGACTGGTAAAACTGATAATTCTTACGCAGGGTGCAAGCCCTTCTATTTCTCGGCATTCGAAGATCGCGTTCCCGACGCGCCCCTAAAGACATGTGTAGTCCGAGAATTTGTTTGGCAAATTTTGGCGATGGCGACCATCGGATTGGGCGCTTGGTATATTTATTGGCGTTGGACGGCGTCCTTAAATATCGATGCGATGGTGTTTTCAGTTCTTGTCGCGACGGCCGAAACTCTGTCTTTTATTGGATTGCTTTTGTATTTTAACAACTTGTGGTCCGTGAATGATGTGCCCAGACAATCAACACCAAAGCGGCGTAGCGATGTTGTGGGGGACGGCGCCGAGCGTGTGTTGTCGGTCGATGTATTCATTCCGACATTCACCGAAGATCCAGAAATGACCCGTTATTCCATCCGCGATGCAAAACGACTGAGCTATCCGTATGACATAGAAATCAATGTGTATGTTTTGGATGATGGAAACCGCGCAGAAATGCGCGCAGTGGCGGAACAAGAGGGAGTTAACTATATAGCGCGCAAATCCAATGTTGGGTTCAAAGCGGGTAATTTGCGCAATGCATTAGAACAGACTTCGGGTGATTTCTTGGTGATTTTGGATTCGGATACGCGCCCGTTCCCAACGTTGCTGGAAAATACTCTTGGATATTTTCGCGACCCTGAGGTTGCATGGGTGCAAACACCGCAATGGTTTTATGACATCCCACAGGGACGTAAACTGGATCAGGTGATGTCACAATCCTTTGGAAGGGTTGGGGGGATCTGCGGCAAACTCGTTCAACGTATTGTGGGGCCGATCAAGTGGGGCGAAGATCCATTTGTCAGCGACCCAAAGCTTTTTTATGATGTCATCCTGCGGCGCCGCAATCGCGCTAACGCGTCTTTTTGCTGTGGCGCAGGATCGGTCCACCGCCGAGAAGCGGTTATGGAAGCGGCGCTGAAATCTTATTCAATCCATATCAGCAATACCGTGAATGGATATTTAAAGGATCATGAACAAGGCAATGTACGGACAGAGCTGGAGGATTGCCTGCGTCGCCACTTTTCCATCAAGACAGAGTTTACGCCTTATAAATTTCATGTCTCTGAAGATATTTACACGTCGATGATCTTGCAGTCTGACCCAGATCGCACTTGGAAATCTGTCCTGCACCCAAATGTAGAAACCAAAATGTTGTCACCTTTGGACATGAAAAGTTGGGCGATGCAGCGGTTTAAATATGCAGGCGGGACGCTGGATATAATGGCGCACGATAATCCGTTGTTTCGCAAAGGCATGAGCGTGGGGCAAAAGTTAATGTATGCGATGACCTTCTGGTCATACCTATCGCCCTTATGGGTGCTGGTTTTTATTGCAGCACCGATTGTGTCGATGGCCACGGGGCTAACGCCAGTTTCTGCGTACTCGGCCGCATTTTTCATGCACCTTCTGCCCTTTCTGTTGGTTCATGAATTGGCCACCGTTGTCGGGACGTGGGGGGTTGATAATTCCAAGGGTCGCAAGTTGAACATTGCGTTCTTTTCGTTCAACCTTCAGGCACTATGGTCGGTGTTTCGGGGACGCGAGATAAAATTTGAAGTGACGCCCAAGCAACGCAATACTGAAAATTATATTTACATGGTCTGGCCACAGATCGCTGTTGTGGTGTTGACTGTGTTGGCTTTCTTGATTGCCTGCGTGCGACAATACATTGATCCAAATCCATCACAATTGGCATCGCTAATGGTCAACGGCTTTTGGGGCTTTACCAATGCCTGCGCGATGAGCGTGCTTATCTTTGCGGCACTCTGGAAACCCGAGACGGTCGACGATTTATCGATTGATGTCAAAAACCGCCGGAACTTTGCGAGGATTTCATGATGCTTAAAAACAACATCCTAAAAGCGCGCAGTCACATCGCATTCTGCATCGGCTTGTGTGCCGCGGCTGCCATCGCACTGTCTGTCGAGACGGGTGTAGCCACCAGCCTGCGATCTGTTGAAGGGTCGGTTATTCAGGCAAGCGATCGTTCACTGGACTTGTCGCCTGTTGCTGGTTTGTCTGACGAAGACAGGCATGCAGCGCGCGTGGCATGGCGTTACTTTCAGGCGAATACTCAGCCAACCACTGGATTGGTCAATTCTGTGCACAATTACCCGTCCACAACGATCTGGGATCAGTCATCGTATCTGCTGGCCCTAATCTCAGCGCAGCGAATTGGAATTATCGATTTTGATGAATTTGATCGACGGATGGGGGCGGCCCTTTCCAGTTTGGCCGCACTGCCGTTGTTCGACGATCAATTGCCGAACAAGGCTTACGATACGCGCAACTTACAGATGACGAACTATCAAAACCAACCCGTGGATCGCGGCATTGGATGGTCGGCGTTGGACGTGGCACGCATGACTGTTCCGATGAATATCATCCTATTTGATTACCCTGAACACGCACCACAAATCTCGCAAATCCTTAGCCGCTGGAAGATTGCAAATATGCTGGCCAACGGCCAATTGATGGGCGCGCGGGTCAATGAAGAAACAGGGCACACGGAATTGATTCAAGAGGGGCGGCTGGGATATGAAGAATATGCCGCCCGCGCCGTGGGTCTGTTGGGTTTGGACGCGTTAAAGGCAGGGCTTTATGATGATTACATTCGGTTTGTCAGCGTTGCGGGTCAGCAGATTGCGGTCGATAGCCGATCATATGCTGAATATGACGCGCACAATTATGTCGTCAGCGAACCCTACATTCTGACGGCGCTGGAATTCGGTTTGGATACTGACAGCAAAGAGTTGGCATATCGAATTTACCTGGCCCAGAAAGGCCGCTTTGATCAGGCGGGAATTCCAACAGCAGTTAGTGAGGATAATATCGATCAAGCACCGTATTTTCTGTACAACACTGTCTACGCCAATGGTAAATCGTGGAATACCTTGGCAGAAGATGGCAGCACCCATGATGATAAACGCACAGTCAGCACCAAAGCTGTGTTTGGCTGGGATGCGCTGTTCGACACCGAATACACGGCACTGCTAAGGGATTATATCGCACCGACTGAAACTGCGACGCATGGCTGGGTGTCTGGTGTCTACGAAGCGGATGACGCAATTAACAATGTCGCCACCGCAAACACAAACGCGATTATACTAGAGACGTTTCAATACAAATTGAACGGTCC
>CALDZS010000350.1 GCA_937944065.1 uncultured Amylibacter sp.
GCCGTGGATATGGTAAAGGCCGCTGCTGCCGAACTTGGTGGCAAGGGCGGCGGCGGTCGTCCTGATATGGCACAAGCTGGCGGCGCCAGTGCTGAAAATGCAGACGCAGCGGTTGCCGCTGTTGAACAACTTTTAAAAGGATAAAATAATGGCAGCTTATTGCATGGTGCAAATCACGGTTCACAACGCAGACGAGTATGCAAAATATGCGGCTCTCGCAGGTCCAGCCGTTACCAAGTATGGCGGCGAGTTTTTGGCACGCGGCGGCAAATGCGTGACCAAAGAGGGCCCAGTTCAATTGCGTAACGTGGTGATTAAGTTTTCAGATTTTGAGACGGCAGAAACGTTCTATGATAGCCCTGAATATAAAGAGGCTTTGGCCTTTGCATTGGCTGATGGCGTGTCCACGCGCAACTACACTATCGTCGAAGGCGTCTAAGCCTGCGCAGTCGAGAACAGTTGTAACACCAAGACGCCAGCCACGATCAGGCCGATGCCTATATAGGCTGGCGCATCCAAGCTTTGCTTGAAGAATACAAATCCCGTGATCGCGACCAACACAATTCCGACACCCGACCAAATCGCGTAAACGACGCCGATCGGCAAGACGCGCAGGATCAGCGACAATAGGTAGACGGCCATACCGAAACAGGCAAGCGATCCAAGCGCCGGCCAGGTTTTTGTAAAACCATCACTGGCTTTCAGCGCTGCCATACCGAAGGCTTCGAATAAGATGGCAACCACGAGGTAGATATAGTGCATTGGAACGATCCTTTTTCGTGATGGTAGCGAAGTTAGCTGATGGGTCTATGAAAATTTGGAGTTAGCAAGAAAAAAGGCGACCCAAGGGCCGCCTTTATCGAATGTTGTCGATCAAATTACATTGCTTTGTTCAAGTTTTCGTCGATTTTCTCTAGGAACCCTTCAGTTGTCAGCCAACCCTGATCTGGGCCAACCAACAAGGCCAAGTCTTTGGTCATGTGGCCGCTTTCAACAGTGTTGATGATAACTTTTTCCAAAGTCTCGGCAAATTTCAGTAGTTGGTCATTGTCATCCAGTTTGGCGCGGTGACGCAAGCCACCTGTCCAAGCATAGATCGACGCGATAGAGTTGGTCGAGGTTGCTTCACCTTTTTGGTGCTGACGGTAGTGACGCGTCACTGTTCCGTGTGCCGCCTCTGCCTCGACTATTTTTCCGTCTGGTGTCATAAGTTGCGAGGTCATCAATCCCAGCGAGCCGAAGCCTTGAGCAACGGTGTCAGATTGTACATCGCCGTCATAGTTCTTACAGGCCCAAACATATCCGCCAGACCATTTCATGGATGCGGCGACCATATCGTCAATCAGGCGGTGCTCGTACCAGATTTTCTTGGCTTCGAATTTTTCTTTAAATTCAGCGTTGTAAACTTCTTCAAAGATGTCTTTGAAACGACCGTCATAGGCTTTTAGGATAGTGTTCTTGGTGGATAGATACACTGGCCAGCCAAGGTTTAAACCATAGTTCAAAGACGCGCGTGCGAAGTCATAGATCGACGCGTCTAGGTTATACATGCCCATGGTCACGCCCGATGAAGGTGCGTCGAACATTTCTTTTTCGATGATTGTGCCGTCTTTGCCTTCGAACTTAATCGTCAACTTGCCTTCGCCAGGGAACCGGAAATCAGTCGCTTTATATTGGTCACCATAGGCGTGGCGGCCAACAACGATTGGTTTTGTCCAGCCTGGAACCAAACGTGGGACGTTTTTACAGATGATTGGCTGACGGAAGATAACACCGCCTAGGATGTTGCGGATTGTGCCGTTTGGTGAACGGTACATGCGTTTCAGACCAAACTCTTCGACACGCGCCTCGTCTGGAGTGATGGTTGCACATTTTACACCAACGCCGTATTTCTTGATCGCTTCTGCTGCGTCCACAGTGATTTGGTCATCTGTCTCATCGCGGGCTTCGATACCCAGATCATAGTATTTCAAGTCAAGGTCCAGATAGGGCAAGATCAACTTGTCTTTGATGAACTGCCAGATAATTCTGGTCATTTCATCGCCATCTAATTCTACAACAGGATTTTCGACTTTGATCTTTGACATATTACTCGGCCTCTTTAGGTTTTGGATTCGTGATTACGTTGGGTCATAAAGGATTAGTTGGGTAAATGAAAGAATGTATACACTGGTATGCTGCAACTATTCTGTGTTCACCGATCCTTGCACTCGGGATTGAGCAACGGTATCACGCGAACACGTAAAATTCCAAGGGTGAACCGATATGTCAGGCACAAATCACGCAAAAGACGAGGGATGGGCCGGACCACAGCCAGTTTTTGTGCTGGTCGAACCGCAAATGGGCGAAAACATTGGATCTGCTGCGCGTGCGATGTGGAATTTTGGGCTGGAGCATATGTCGCTGGTGAACCCGCGTGACGGATGGCCAAATCCCAAGGCCGAGGCGATGGCGTCTGGCGCGGCGCGTGTATTGGATAATGTGGCCGTGACAGAGACAACCGGGCAGGCGTTGCAACAGATGAATTTCACTTTTGCCACAACAGCGCGGACGCGTGATCTGACCAAGCCAGTGATGACACCAGAGGCCGCAATGGCCAAGGCGCATAGCCTTATTGCGCAGGGTCAGAAGGTGGCAGTGATGTTCGGTCCTGAACGGGCAGGGCTGGCGAATGAAGATGTCGTGCAAGCGAATGCGTTGATATCCGTTCCAGTGAACCCTGCCTTCGCATCCTTGAACCTAGCGCAATGCGTTCTTTTGCTGGCGTACGAATGGCGACGATTGGCTGGCACCGATCTAGGCGAACGGATGGACATGGCAGGGGCTGAATTTGCGCAAACGATTGAAGTTCAAAAGCTAATGGAACGTCTTGAAGGTGCGCTGGACGAAACGGGATTCTTTTGGCCAGAAGATAAGGCTGAAAGCATGATCCTAACCCTGCGCAATATGATGTCGCGGATGCCGCTGACCCAACCTGACGTACGCACATTTCATGGGATTATTAAAGCTTTGCAAAAGGGCGCTAGACCCCCGCGATAGTGTGTCGCTTGTCCAACAGGGCATAGACAGTTACATCTTGGCATAACGGAGGCCAGTTATGAGCAAAACAAGAAGCATCTTTGAAGAGGTCAGCGCGGACAAGCCGGTGGTAGAGACGCCAAAAGGCGGTCATATCGATACTGGTCGGAACGAATGGCGTAAGCCCGCGTCTATCTGGATGATGATTTTATTCGCGATGGTTGCCTGTATGATCTTGGTGGGCGGTTTGACCCGTTTGACCGATAGCGGATTGTCGATCACCGAATGGAAACCTGTGACAGGGTCTGTACCGCCGTTAAACGCGGCGGATTGGGATGCAGAGTTTACCAAGTATAAAGCCACGCCAGAGTATCAGTTGGTCAACAAAGACATGGAACTTGGCGCCTTTAAAACCATCTACTGGTGGGAATGGGGGCATCGTCAATTGGGCCGTATGGTGGGGTTGGTCTGGGCGATCGGCGTACTTTATTTCTTGATACGATATTCTGTTCCGAAAGGGTGGCGTGGCCGTATGCTGTTTGTCGGTGTTCTGGGTGGATTGCAGGGTGCCATTGGCTGGTGGATGGTTTCCAGCGGTTTGACTGGCCGTATGGTCGATGTGGCATCGTATCGGTTAGCAACCCATTTGGGGCTGGCGTTTATCATCCTAAGCTTTCTTGCGTGGTATATTTGGGGATTGCGCCGTGACGAAATGGAATTGTTCCAAGCGCGGCGCAACAATGATGCGCGGGTGGCACGCCTGCTGAATATCCTTCTGCCATTGGTGTTTTTGCAAATTCTGCTGGGCGCGCTTGTGGCGGGTATTGATGCAGGGCGCGGGTATACCGACTGGCCGCTGATGGGTGGACAGTTTTTGCCGTCCGAGAGCTTTGACTACACCCCGTTTTGGACAAACCTGTTTGAAAACCCTGCTTTGGTGCAATGGAACCACCGCATGTTGGGATATGCGGTTCTTGTATTCACCGTGTTTGCTTGGTTTAGAAGCCGGGCGAGTGCCATTAACGAAGTCCGCTCTGGCATGACGCTGGTTCTGGCTGGGGTCTTGTTCCAAATGTTCCTCGGTATCATCACTGTCATGAACGCCGCCCCCTGGCATCTGGCGATTTTTCATCAGTTGGGTGCGATTTTTGTCATAATATTCGTACTACGCGCTAGATTTGCGTCGATGTTTCCAAAAACACAAAGCCTACGAGCGTGACTGCCGTGATGACAATCGCGCAGATCGATGCTTTTCTGGCCGAAGTGTTTCCGCAGATAGATGATCAATTCAAAACGCTGGAACTGACGGAGCATGGTGCGCGGGTAAAACTGTTAACTGCTGATCAACATCTGCGACCGGGCGGTACAGTATCCGGCCCTGCGATGTTTGCACTGGCTGATTGCGCGTTCTACATCGCGATCCTAAGCAAGCTGGGCCCAAAGGCGATGGCGGTTACCACCAACTGTTCCATTGATTTCATGCGAAAGCCTGCCCAGTCTGATCTGATCGCAGAGGTGCGTATATTAAAGATGGGTAAATCTTTGGTGGTGGGCGATGTGGTGATGATATCACAAGGTGAAAACCAGCCAGTGGCACGCGCTAGCATGACCTATTCGATCCCAAAATAGTGGGGTATTATAATACCTATTTATTACCGCCTTGTTTTTGTTCAATAATTTAAGGTTCATGTGTGTTGACATGAAATCTTAAACCCTTAAAACCCACCTATCGAATTCAAATCCGTGCTATGCGGTACTGTAAGTGGAACATAAAATGAAAACCTTCTCGGCTACTCCGGCTGATATTGACAAAAAATGGTTCATCATCGACGCTGAAGGCGTTGTTTTGGGTCGTTTGGCGACAATTATTGCCTATCGTTTGCGCGGTAAGCACAAGCCAACATTCACTCCTTCAATGGACATGGGCGACAATGTTATCGTGATCAATGCGGACAAAGTCCAATTGACTGGTAAAAAACGTTCAGACAAAATTCACTATTGGCACACTGGCCACCCAGGCGGGATCAAACAGCGGACTGCTGGTCAGATCCTAGAGGGTAAATTCCCAGAGCGTTTGTTGGAAAAAGCTGTGCAACGTATGTTGCCAGGTGGCCCGTTGAGCCGCAAGCAAATGACCAACCTTCGTATCTATGCAGGTACAGAGCACGGCCACGAAGCCCAGAACCCAGAAGTTTTGGACGTAAAAGCCATGAACCCTAAGAATACGCGGAGCCAGTCATGAGCGAAGAGATTAAATCACTAGACGCGTTGAAAGACGCGGTCGCAGCGGCACCAGCTTCAACAGACGCGCCAGCTGCAGCGGCAGAACAAATTGCCGAAGCAATCACGCGCGAACCTGTTCGCGACGAATTGGGTCGTTCATATGCAACCGGTAAACGTAAAGATGCTGTGGCACGTGTTTGGATCAAACCTGGTTCAGGCAAAGTCATCGTAAACGGACGTGAAATGAAGGTTTACTTCGCACGCCCAGTACAACAATTGATTTTGGCTCAGCCATTTCAAATTGCTGGCGTTGTTGGTGAATTTGACGTGATGGCCACTGTTAAAGGCGGCGGTCTGTCAGGCCAAGCGGGTGCGGTTAAGCATGGTATTTCAAAAGCGCTACAGCTGTATGAACCATCATTGCGTCCAGCGCTAAAGGCTGCTGGTTTCCTAACACGCGATAGCCGTGTTGTTGAACGTAAGAAATACGGTCGCCGCAAAGCGCGTCGTAGCTTCCAGTTCTCAAAACGTTAATTCGTTTTATATCGAATTCAAAAGGGTCGGCGAAAGCTGGCCCTTTTTTTGTTTGGCAATTTACATCCGGCCTGCATAGCGGGTAACAATTGTTTAAACATTTCAAGGACGGCACGGATATGCCCGTAGGTATTTTTGACAGTGGGTTAGGCGGACTGACGGTTCATCAAGAAATCGTCAAGACGCTGCCTGATTTACCGCTCAGTTATCTTGGTGATAGCGCACATGCGCCTTATGGGGTGCGTGATGCGGATGATATTTTTAGACTGACTTGCAAAGCCACTGAACGTCTGTGGGACGAGGGGTGTGATTTGGTGATCTTGGCCTGCAACACGGCCAGTGCCGTGGCTCTCAAGCGCATGCAAGAAACCTGGTTACCGAAAGACAAACGCGTTTTGGGTGTGTTTGTTCCGATGATCGAAGCTGTGACTGAACGCGGATGGGGAGATAATTCGCCACCGCGCGAGGTTGGGGTCAAGCAGGTTGCGTTGTTTGCAACACCTGCCACCGTCGCCAGTCGTGCGTTTCAACGAGAATTGGCGTTTCGCGCAATTGGGGTGGATATAGAGGCACAGCCTTGCGCAGGATTGGTGGACGCGATGGAGGCAAACGATATGGATTTGGCCAACGTGTTGGTCAACGGTCATGTAGATGCATTGTTGCGCCGGATGCCCAATCCACAGGCGGCGGTCTTGGGATGCACCCATTACCCGATGATGAGGGCAGCGTTTCAAGAGGCGTTGGGACCCAAGGTTAAGGTCTATTTGCAAGGCAACATTGTAGCCGACAGTCTGGCCTATTATTTGGATCGCCATCCAGACATGAAGGGCGCTGCTGGTGCGTCTCGGTTCTTGACGACTGGTGATCCGATCAATGTCTCATTGGCTGCGACAAAGTTCCTTGGCCGTCCGATGACATTCGAGAAAGCGTGAATTGCGCCGCTGTTGAAATTCACCTAAAACAGCATTCAAGAATTAGGACACTATATCATGGCTGATACAAAGAACATCGCAATCCTTGGCGCCTCTGGCTACACTGGTGCAGAGCTGGTGCGTTTGATAGCCACTCATCCGCAAATACAAATTGCTGCGATGAGTGCGGAGCGTAAGGCAGGCATGGAAATGGGGGCTGTTTTCCCGCATCTTCGTCACCTAGATTTGCCAACGTTGGTGAAAATAGACGCGATTGATTTCGCAGATATCGACCTGTGTTTTTGTGCATTGCCGCACGCGACAAGCCAACAAGTTATCAAAGCGTTACCGAAGTCGTTGAAGGTCGTCGACCTGTCCGCCGATTTCCGTCTGCGCGATCCAGAGGTTTACGCGAAATGGTATGGCGGACAGCATGATGCGCTAGAGTGTCAGGCAGAGGCAGTTTACGGGTTAACAGAGTTCTACCGAGAGCAGATTAAGTCCGCGCGATTGGTGGCAGGCACAGGATGTAATGCCGCGACCGGGCAATACGCATTGCGCCCCTTGATCGCTGATGGATTGATCGATTTGGACGACATTATTATTGATTTAAAAACCGGTGTCAGTGGCGCAGGCCGTTCGCCCAAAGAAGGGTTGTTGCACGCTGAACTGTCCGAAGGTGCGCATCCCTATGCCATCGGCGGTACGCATCGCCACTTAGCAGAATTCGACCAAGAATTTAGCGCCATTGCAGGGCGTGATGTGCGCGTTCAATTCACACCAACTTTGTTACCAGCCAATCGCGGGATTATTGCAAATGTGTATGTCAAAGGTGATCCGCAGGCGATCTATAACTCTATGCGTCAAGCCTATGATAATGAACCGTTTATCGAAGTGTTGCCGTTTGGCGAAGCACCAAGTACGCGCCATGTCCGCGGATCAAATTATGCCCATGTCGGCGTAACAGGGGATCGTGTCGCAGGTCGTACGATTGTCTTTGCCGCACTTGATAATCTGACCAAAGGGTCGTCGGGGCAAGCGTTACAAAACGCAAACCTGATGTTGGGATTACCAGAGACAATGGGTCTGGAAATGGCACCGGTGTTTCCATAATGGCAGTTGGGTTGAAAAAGCGCCGTCGCATTCAATTGATTGTCATCGGATTTGTGCTGTTGGCCGCTGCGACCGCATTGATCGGGTTCGCCGCAAAAGACGGGATAGAGTTTTTCCGATCTCCGACCCAAGTCATGGATGCGCCTCCACCAACGACTGAAATATTTCGCGTGGGTGGTTTGGTGGCCGAAGGCAGTTTACGCCAGTCCGAAGAAGTCTATTCTTTTGATGTAACTGACGGGAATGCCACAGTTCCTGTCAGCTATCGTGGATTGCTGCCTGACTTGTTTCGCGAAGGCCAAGGCATGATCGCCACAGGCCGCCTGATTGGTGGTGTTTTCTTAGCTGATGAAATTCTGGCAAAGCATGACGAAAACTACATGCCCAAAGAAGTGGCTGACGCGCTGAAAGAACAGGGTGTGTTTAAACCGAGCGCTGAATAGTCCAATCCTTAACCGATTTGCGAAATCTTTCACCCTAAACGGCGAAAGGTTAATCCATGCAAACAGTCGATCAAATCGCGCGTGCCATTGTGAAACGCGAAGGCGGTTATGTGAATGACCCCAGCGATCTAGGTGGCGCAACGAAATACGGCGTCACTATCGGAACTATGCGCCGTCTTGGGTTGGATTTGGACAAAGACGGTGATGTAGATGCATCTGACGTACGGCGTTTGACCCAGAAACGCGCCGTCGAAATCTTTAAGCAGCACTACTATTATCATCCTAAGATCGACAAATTGCCACAAATGCTGGCGGCGAGCGTTTTCGATATGCAGGTCAATGCAGGAAACAATGCAATAAAACTGCTACAGCGTTTGTTGCAGAAATTCGGCGAACCCGTAGTTGAGGATGGTGCTCTTGGTCCGCAAACCATTGGTGCCGCGCAACGAGTGTACGAGGCGGCAGGGAGCTTGTTGGTCGATGCATATGGCATTGAACGTCGCAATTACTATTACCGATTGGCAGACAAACGTGTTGCGTCACGCAAATATGCGCGGACAAAGCAGGGTGCAAAGGGTGGTTGGATCAAACGCGCAGAGGAATTTATATCTGAAAGATATCATCTGACCCCTGCCGCACATACACAAAGGATTGCACAATGGGGTTGATAAAAAAGCTTATCGGAATTGACAAAACAGTCGGCGAAATCGGGCGCGCTGCACAAGGTGTCAGCGAAGTGTTTGTGGCCAACGCCACCGACCGTCAAGAACAGGCCTATCTGACAAAGAAATCTGCGATGGATCAATTGAGTGCAGAGTATCGTATCAATTCGCTTGGCTGGTTTGATCGCATGACAGACGGGCTAAATCGCCTGCCACGGCCAACAATGGCATTTGGGACCATCGGATTGTTTTCGTTTGCAATGATCAATCCAGAGGCATTCAGCATTCGTATGCGCGGACTGGAACTGGTGCCGCAACCGCTTTGGTGGTTGTTAAGCGCTATTGTATCTTTCTATTTTGGCGCGCGTGAATTGCATTATTTTCGCGGCAGACATGTCAGTCAGCGAATTGAGCCGTCAAAGGTGATGACGAGGGTCGCGCAGTCCAGCGATAACGCAGCGTTAGATGATTGGTTGCGTGGTCAATCTGACAGGTAGAGTTTGACAAGCGCGTAACGTCCTGCAAACTGTCCCAAAGCAATTTGGCAGTTTGGACGGCACTTCATGAAATATGAACAAATACATTATGCGGTAAAGGATGATATTGCGACCATCACCTTGAACAATCCAGCGGCGCGCAACAGCCTGACGACGTTGATGAGAGCCGAGTTGTTACATGTGTTTCGCAATGCCCCGAAAGAAGCGCGCGTGATCGTTTATACTGGCGCGGGCAAAGGATTTTGTTCGGGGCAGGATTTGGGAGACGCCGCAAAGCTGTCTGATATCGATTTAGAAGGCACATTACGTGACGAATACGAACCGTTGCTAAAGGCGATCTATGATTGCCGCGTGCCAACAATTGCAGCGGTAAACGGGGCCGCGGCAGGGGCGGGTGCAAACCTTGCACTGGCGGCGGACGTAGTTATCGCCGCGAATTCGGCAGTGTTCATTCAAGCCTTCACGCGTATCGGTCTGATACCTGATGCAGGCGGTACCTATTGGTTGCCGCGTCAAGTTGGGTTTTCGCGTGCCATGGGGGCAGCATTGTTCGC
>CALDZS010000351.1 GCA_937944065.1 uncultured Amylibacter sp.
GCAGCCGTGTGCGAGGCTTGGTTAGGTCCGAATTATCAGATGACGGCGCAAATCAACTTGGTACATCCAGGCGGTGCGGCGCAGTTGGCACACCGTGACTATCATCTAGGATTTCAGACCGAAGATGTAAGCGCGACCTATCCTGCACATGTTCACACCTTGTCGCCTGCATTGACCCTACAGGGTGCGGTGGCGCATTGCGATATGCCGATTGAAAGTGGACCGACAAAATTGTTGCCGTTCTCGCAGGCCTATGACGCAGGATATGTCGCGTGGCGGCGCGATGATTTTCGCGCGTTGTTTGAAGATCGCTATATCCAAATGCCTTTGGCCAAGGGCGATGCGGTGTTTTTCAACCCCGCTTTATTCCACGGCGCGGGTGACAATAGCAGTACTGATATACACCGTATGGCCAATCTATTGCAGATATCGTCGGCCTTTGGGCGCGCGATGGAAACGGTGGATCGTACTGCGATGTGCAAACTGTTGTATCGCGCAGCGATGGCGAATACCGCGCTGTCGGATGCCGAGGTTTCAGCGGCGATTGCGGCCACTGCAGAAGGTTATTCTTTTCCAACCAATCTGGACCGTGATCCACCCAAAGGTGGGTTGGCCCCAGAAACACAAGCCGCGTTTTTTCACCGCGCCTTGGCACAGGAAATGACTGCGGATCAGTTTGCGAAACATCTGGATAAGATGGACGAAAATCGTCTGACCTAAACACAAAAGAGCAGCCTCAGGGGGGAATGCTGCTCTTTCTCTGTAACGCCGCTTTTGCGCTATTCGTCGAAATTAACCTGCTCCACCAGCTTCAAAGAAGCCGCGCGTAATTTCGCAATGTCTATCAATGGGATTGTATCTGCAGTGAAATCACCCCAACTTGCCACCAAGTCGGAAGGTTTCGTTCCCGCCTTCAATGGGTATTCACCGTTGGTTTCCGCATAGATTTCTTGCGCCTTAGCAGACGATAGAAACTCGATCAGCTTTATCGCGTTTTCTTTGTTTGGGGCAGCCTTGGTCATCGCAACACCAGACAGGTTCACATGTGTGCCGCCGTCGATAAATGTCGGAAACACGATACGCACGCTGTTTGCCCACGCGGTCTGATCCGCATCCTCCAGCATTTTTTTCATGTAATACGTGTTGCCGATCGCGATGTCACATTCACCTGCATAGATTGCCTTGACCTGCGCACGGTCATTGCCTTGGGGTTTGCGGGCTAAGTTATCTTTGACACCTTGCAACCAGCGTTTCGCATCCAGTTCGCCGTGATGCGCCAGAACGGCACTGGTCAGCGCAAGGTTATAGGAATGCGTGCCTGCGCGGGTGCAAATGCGGCCTTTCCATTTTGGGTCTGCCAAGTCTTCGTAGGTTGTAACTTCGCCATTTTGAACGCGGTCTTTAGAGGCATAGATGATGCGTGCCCGCGACGTTAGGCCGAACCATTGGTTGTTTGGGTCGCGGAATTCAGCGGGGATATTGGCGGTTAGTGTTTCCGAGATAACTGGTTGTGTCACACCCGCCTCGACAATGCCGTTGAGACGCGAGATATCGACCGTCATAACCAGATCAGCAGGCGAACGATCCCCCTCTGCCTTCAGCTTTTCAACCAACCCCTTGGCCAAGAACGACACGTTGACCTTAATGCCAGTTTCCGCAGTAAACGCATCAAATAATGGGTTTACCAATTCTGGCTGGCGGTATGAATACACATTCACATCGGCGCTAAGGGCAGGGCTGGCCATTGCGATGATTGCTGCGGAGCATAAAGAGGCGGGGAAGATTTTCATGGTCGAATCCATCTAGTTGTCATGCCCTCTTGTAACCTGACAAAATTAGTCAGGCAATACCTTATTGAAATAGTCGGGAATAAAAAATCCAAAAGTTCTTGTTGGCGCGGTTCCTCACATGCAGAGAAACTTAGCGGTTTTAAGCGTGGCTTGCACGCATCGAAAGCCCGACACAAACCAATGCCAAACCCGATAACGTGGTGCGCAAAAGGTTCCAAAAAGACCAATCATTGGAGTAGGTTGTCCAAATCTCTTTGGCGGCAGTTTCACCAAGCACGCTGGTATCTTGCGCCATCAATGCTTCGTTTAGAGGGATCGAGGTGCTTGCAGTCAACGCAATACCGCCAACCGCATAGATTATGGCCGCCGCGAATAGCCATTTGGCGGATACTTTAAACCCCGATTTCCACCCCAAGATCGCAGCGATCACACAAATAAGGGGTGTGAGGAAAAATACCGGAAAGAAGCGTGCATTGCGGATGGCACCGTTAATCGCATTCATCGCATCTATGGCTGCAATGCCCGACATGGTGTCCAGACCGTTGATTGCTGAACAATAGTAAGCGTAGAAAAAACCAAAGATGGCGCCGACGAAAATCAGAGATGCGAATTGGAAAAGGGTGAAAGCTTGACGTAGCATTTAGAAAATCCCTACTAAAATGAGTATGGTTTATACGGAGGATGGCGTTGGTTCTGTCGAAATTATCTCCGCTCGTCCTGCTTTACAGCGTTCCATAACGCATCCATCTCGTCCAGATCAGATTGTTCAGGGGACTTTCCCAATGCTGCTAACTTGGCCTCGACCCCTTCGAACCGTCGGGTGAATTTGGTGTTGGCGGCGCGCAGCGCTTCTTCCGGATCAATCTTTAGATGCCGCGCAAGGTTAGCCATCACAAACATTAGATCGCCATATTCTTCGACTTGATCTGTGTGGGACTTTTTATCCCTTGCCTCGACCAGCTCGCCGACTTCTTCGGTGATCTTATCCGTCACACCATCGGTTGACGGCCAGTCAAACCCAACCCGTGCCGCGCGCTTTTGCAATTTCACGGCGCGCGTCAGTGCTGGCAGGTTCAGTGCAACACCGTCCAAAGTCTTTGCCGTTTCTTGCCCCTTGGCCGCACGTTCGGCAGCCTTAATCTTTTCCCAATCGGCGGTTTGTTGGTCTGCGGATTTTTCTCGGCTCTCGTCTCCAAACACATGCGGGTGACGATGCACCATCTTGTCAGCAATCGCCTTGGTCACAGACGCAAAATCAAAATGCCCGTCTTCTGATCCCATCTGGGTAAAGTAAATCACCTGCAACAGCAGATCGCCCAACTCGCCCTCAAGCTCTGCCATGTCGTCGCGCTCAATTGCGTCTGCGACTTCATACGCTTCTTCGATCGTATAGGGGGCGATGGATTTATAGTTTTGCTCGATATCCCA
>CALDZS010000352.1 GCA_937944065.1 uncultured Amylibacter sp.
CCAAACACTGATGCAGTTTCGGCCAAAGTCAGTGGCGTCGATGACAAAAGTTCACCTTGCTTTGCGGCTAAAACTTGGTGCACTCCGTGCCCAAGCTCGTGTGCCAACGTCATCACATCACGTTGTTTTCCAAGGTAATTCAGCATCACATAGGGATGCACGTCTGTGACGGTTGGATGGGCAAAGGCGCCGGGTGCTTTGCCCTCTTTGACGCCTGCATCAATCCAACCACTGGTGAAGAACGGTTTTGCAATTTCGGCCATTTTTGGGTCGAAATCAGCGTATGCTTCCATAACCGTGGCCTCGGCCTGATCCCAATCGATCAGTGTTTCGTCGCTGTCGGGCAGGGGCGCGTTGCGATCCCAAACCTGCATCCGGTCCAGCCCCATCCACTTTGCCTTTAGTGCGTAATACCGATGGGACAGTTTGGGATAAGCGGCGACCACTGCGTTGCGCAAGGCCTCGACCACTTCGGGTTCGACTTGGTTCGACAGATGACGACCAGCTTGCGGTGTTGGCAATCCGCGCCAACGATCCTCGATCTCTTTTTCTTTTGCCAATGTGTTGGTGATACGTGCGAACAGTGAAATATTGTCCGAGAATACTTTGATTAATGCTTGTGTGCCCAGTTTGCGGCGCGCGCGATCTGTGTCTGATAGCAAGTTCAAAGTTGCTTCCAAATTCAACAGCTCTCCATCGACATCAAACATCAGCGCCGCCATGGTTTCGTCGAACAAACGGTTCCACGCAGTGGCGCCCACGACTGATTGGTCATGCAGGAATTTTTCCATCTCGTCTGACAGCTGATAAGGTTTCATCGCACGAGTGCGGTCGATGATCGGGCGGTAACGACCAAGATCAGCGTTAGAGGTCAACAAACCTTCTAACGCGTCGTCCTCTAGGCGGTTCAGCTCTAATGAAAAGAACACGAGCGGGGTCGAAAAATCAGTGATTTTGCCCTGCATATCGGCCATAAAAGTGCCGCGATCCGTATCGGTTGTGTTTTGGTAATAGCGCAAACCAGCAAACGACATGATGCGCCCGCTGATGGCTTGGATTTGTTCATACCGTTGTATGCACGACAACAGCCCAATCGCGTCCAGCGTTGCCAACTTTCCTTCGTAGTCCACCGCAAAGCTGGCGCATTCCGCCTCTAACCAGCTTAGGTCGCGGGTAATTTCTTTGCCGTCGGTACTGGGATAAAGATCGGATAGATCCCATTCAGGCAGATTGCCAAAAGTGTCACCGCTGGCGGGCTCGCGGGCGTCTTTCATCAGTTCGGGCATGGGCAAACGTGTGTGCATGTGGGGGACTTTCAATAGGTCTTAAAGTTCGATTTGACCGTCTTTTAACGGTGCGTCTTTTGGTGCTTTTGGCAAAGGTGCATCGGGCGTGGGCGCATCGATTGCAGGCGCATCAGGCTTGCGGCGAATGATGATATCACCGTTTGGCAAAACCTCTGGTGCTTGGTAGCGCGTGATATCATCCATCAGACCACTGAAACTTTCCAGCGCTGGGCCAAGTTCGGCCATCAAATCTTCGAGGATAGTCTCGGTTTCGTCCGAAAACAGTTCGAACAAGCGCAGCAACTGATCGGCTGGTTTGTCTTGGGCGTGTGCCGTCATCGGCAGGGTGCACAAGGCGGCGGTCATCAATATCTGTTTCATAGGTTTAATATGGGGCAGGCGACGTCCGAATTCCAGTGGATTAATCAACATCCAGATCCACCGTCACAGGGAAGTGATCTGACGCAGTTAAAAGCGCGTTGCGTAATTTGCCATTGTCGAAACATTTCGGATTGTCGAATGGATGCCAAATTGTCCAGTTCGGCGCGAAACTGTCTAGAATGGGTTTAGAGACCATGATGTAGTCCAAAAGCGCGTTTAGATACATTTTGGATGCGTGATTGTAGAACCGAGAGGTGGTCGAAACTGGCATCAAAAAAGGCAGTAACGCCGCGTTGGCGTGTGGGTCTGACAGCTGCTTATCTGGTTGGTTTTTATCACCGACAACGATCTCGACGCTAGAAATACCGTAAACAGCCTCGTACTGATCTAGGCCCGGCCCGTCATTAAAGTCGCCTAGAACGATCAGGTTTTCGCCTACATCAATATGATGTTCGATCCGCGCACGCAGCCACTTGCATTGCGCCAATTGCTTACGTCTGTTGGCGATAGAGCTGTTAGTCTGTTCTTTTTCATTGCGCGCACCGTGCGGGGCTTTCGACTTTGCATGCACACCAATCAAACGGAAATCTTGACCTTTGCGCGTTGTCATCAACACCTCTAGTGGTGGCTTAGAAAACACAACCTTATCTGTGGTGTCGTCAATCCCCAAATCAACTTCGAACGACTGGTCGAACGCAGGTGCGTTGTTGGTCACAGGATCATGCCGCGCTGTTAATTTCTTTGGGTCATATAGCAGTGCAATTTCTTGTTGCGTCTCGTTTTCAAATCCAATCAACGCTTTGTTTTGACGCAAATTGAAATGGCGGGCAAAGTTTTCTAATGCGCGCACGGTGGATTGACCCTGACCCGTGTTCGGGGCCTCGATGATCATAATCGCATCTGCGCCTAGGCGGCGGAAAACTTTTCCAAGGGCCGCAATCTGTTGACCTTTGGTGACATCGTGGCGACCAGACCATTTGTTCGAGAACATCAAATCATCGTCGGCATCAAAAAGACTGGCGAACCATTCTATGTTATAAGTGGCAAGACGGATCACTCGTCGGACCGATCATAGATTTCTTCCCACGCTTTGTTGGCCGCAATCATCCGTTTGGTGGCCATGCTTATCGCCTCTTCTGGCAAACCTTGTGCCATCAATCTATCTGGATGGGTTTCGCGAATAATGTCACGCCAAGCGGCGCGCACTTGATCCAGCGGGGTGTTTTCGTCAACCCCTAGAACATCGTATGCATCCGGTTCTGCGTCAGGCACAAACCGTGTGCGCAAACCGCGAAAGGCACGTTCATCAAGGCCGAATTTTCGGGCAACCGTATGGACGAAATCATCCTCCATCGGGTGGTAGTGCCCATCGGCGATAGAAATATGGAACAAGCCCTCGACGATGTTTTCTAGCACTGCGTGTTCGTCTTTGAACATTTTCTGAATGGTGTTTGCATACACTTCGTATCCAGCCAAATCTTGGCGGGCTAGATTGAATACTTTTGCGGCCTGTTCTTCGTCGCGTTTGGCGATGTGAAATACTTGGCGAAAGGCCGCGACTTCGTCCCGAGTAACCAAACCGTCTGCTTTTGCCATTTTCGCGCCCAAACCGATAACTGCAATAGTGAACGCCACAGACCGTTCGGGCGGTGCGCGTAGATTATCCAACACAGAGGCAAGGCTGCCACCGCTGGTAAGCGTAGCTAGTGCGGTAGAAATTCGTGTCCATACTGACATTACATTGCCCCCTCAGGCTTACTTGGATGTTTTTTGTTATAGGAATTTTTGCATCAAGACCAGATCATGATAGCGATCAAATTTATACCCGACCTCGGGTACAGTCGCCACAGTCACGAAACCTATGGCGGCGTGAAACGAAATACCCGCGTGATTTTCGGCAGTGACACCAGCGATCAAACTGTGCGCACCGCCGGCCCGCGCATGATCTTGGACAGCAATCATCAACGCACGTCCTGTACCCTTTATGCCGATTTCAGGGTGCAACATGACCGTGTGTTCTTTGCTTCGTGAATAGCCTGGTCCCGCACGAAACGCGCCATAGGTGGCAAATCCGATGATTTTGCGGTCGTGTTCAGCGATGAAAAACCCATGCTCTTCGACAGCCTTTTCTCGCAACAGATCAAGAATGCTTTGTTGCGTGTGCCGCTTTGTGTTGAATGTTGCGATGGTGTGGTCGATATAATGCGTCCAAATATCAGCAATCTGGGTGGCATCATCGGACACAGCTTTGCGGATGATCATCGGAATTAGCCTTTTTTCGCGTATTTGATGAAAGGTGTTTTTGTCGCGACGCGGTCATACAGCATCCGACCTTTGTAGTTATATTCCTGCGTCATCCAATATGTTGTCGTCGCACCATCAAGTTTTGCCGCTTCGTGCACCGCCTCGATTAGGGCGCGTCCGACACCTTGGCCGCGTATGGATGGATCAGAATACAGGTCCATCAGATAGCAGGTGTTTTCCACAGTCCACATGGATCGGTGATAAACGTAATGCACCAAGCCGACCAATTTGCCGTCAATCGCCGCCACCAATCCCTTAAACTCGCCTGGGTCGCCCGACAGCAGGCGCTGGAAAGAGGTTTTGTAAACCTCTTCGCTTACGCTGGTCTCGTAATACTCAAGATATGCAGTCCACAGACGTCGCCAGCTATCGTGATCGCCAGCTTGGACGGGGCGGATGGTGATCTCAGTGGTCATGGTCATCTCGATTGCAGTTTGCTACACGCCAAGTTAACCAAAGTTAAAACGTGCTGACAAGGAACATGAGTATGCGGATGAATAAATTAGGATCAACGGATTTGATGGTGTCAGAACTGTGCCTTGGATCGATGACGTGGGGGACGCAAAATACGTTTGCCGAAGGTCACGCGCAAATCGATATGGCCTTGGATCATGGTGTGAATTTTATTGATACGGCCGAGATGTATCCAGTGAACCCATTGTCCAAGCCGACCCAAGGCGACAGCGAGCGGTGCATTGGTGAATGGGTTGCGAAATCTGGCCGCCGTGACGACGTTGTGTTGGCCACCAAAGTGTCGGGTGCAGGATATGCCAACGTGCGCGATGGCGCGCCGATTTCCCCTGAAACCATTACCCAAGCAATCGAGATGTCGCTAAAATCCTTGCAAACCGATTACATCGATTTGTATCAATTGCATTGGCCAAACCGCGGATCCTACGCATTCCGTCAGAACTGGACTTACGACGCGACGCGTCAAAACAAGGCCGAGACTTTGGCGCACATGACAGAGGTGCTGGGGCATTTAGACGACTTGGTGAAACAAGGCAAAATCCGCCACATAGGTCTGTCGAATGAAAGTGCATGGGGGACATCACAATGGGTGCGTCTGGCCGAGGATCGTGGTTTGCCGCGCATGGTCAGCATCCAAAACGAGTACTCGCTTTTATGCCGCTTGTTCGACACGGACTTGGCCGAAACATGTCACAACGAAGAAATTGGTCTAATCTGTTATTCACCGTTGGCAACAGGATTGCTGACGGGCAAGTACCAGAATGGCGCAGTTCCAAAAGCCTCGCGCTTGGACGTAGCTGGCAATCTTGGTGGCCGTACAACGCCACATGCCTACGCCGCGATTGATGCCTATTTGGACATAGCCAAGAAACACGGTCTGGACCCAAGCCAAATGGCATTGGCATGGTGTGCAACACGCCCATTTATGGATTCAGTTATTTTTGGATCGACCACTTTGCCACAATTGGAAATAGCTTTGAAATCCAGCGAGTTAACGCTTTCAGATGATGTAATGGCAGATATTGCGAAAGCGCACAAAGCGCACCCAATGCCGTACTAACGCATGCTCTGGATCACACTCGCAGTTGCTGCTGCCTTCGTTCAGAACATCCGCTTTATGGTGCAAAAGCAGATGTCGGATACGGGGTTCAG
>CALDZS010000353.1 GCA_937944065.1 uncultured Amylibacter sp.
AAAATGTTTTCTTCCATTTTGACTTTGGTCCCAGTTTTGCTCAACGCGATCGCACTGTGAACGATCTTATCGCGGCGGGTTTTCCCGTGACTTTGACCTACGGATTCTGGTCAGCAATTTTCGTTCTATTTCTTGGTATTCCGCTTGGGATTATCGCGGCCTTACGTCATAATTCTACTTGGGATTATGTGATGACCGGGATTGCGATCTTCTCTCAGATTTTTCCTAACTTCGTCTTAGCACCTTTGATGGTTCTGTTATTCACGCTTGCGCTTGGCTGGCTGCCGGGTGGTGGTTGGAACGGTGGACAGTGGAACTATATCATTATGCCCGCAGTGGCGTTGGGAACGTCGTATCTGGCAAACGTCGCCAGAATTACGCGTGGATCGCTGTTAGAGGTTTTGAATGCGCCGTATATCCTGACAGCGCGCGCGAAGGGTTTACCAGAGCATATAATTTTATGGCGACACGCGCTCAAGCCCACCTTGTTACCAGTAATGACTTATATGAGCCCAGTCTTTGTTTATATGATAACTGGTTCTGTTTTCGTTGATGTATTCTTTTCCACCGGTGGTATCGGACAGAAATTTATCGATGCAGCGTATACACGTGATTACTCGGTGATCTTGGGGCTTGCTATCCTGTACAGCGTGCTGACATTCACACTCAACCTTCTTTTGGATCTTGCTTACGCTTGGATAGACCCCAAGGTAAGGAGCGGTTTGAAATGAACTTGCGCAGACTTATGAACCAGCCTGATTTTACGCAGGCCGTTGCCGAGGAAATGCTGACAAGCCGGTCTTTCTGGGCAGATGCCAGACGGCGCTTTCTAAAGAATAAGATGGCAGTGATTGGTGTTTTTTTTGTTGGATTGATATTTTTATTCGCAATTTTTGGTGGGTTGTTTGCCCAGTATTCAAACGAAGAAATCGACTGGAGCCTCCTTGGTAATGTCAAGGAACAAGGCGGACCGTCATTGTCGAACGGTCACTGGTTTGGCGTGGATGAATTGGGGCGCGATCTATATGCGCGGGTTGTGCAAGGGTCACGCGTGTCGCTGATGGTGGGCTTCATCGCGGGTACAGTCGCCGTGCTTGTCGGATCCACTATCGGTGCGTTTGCAGGGTACTATGGGGGACGGCTTGATCAAGTCATAATGGCCGCCTACAACATTACCATTTCAATCCCATACATTATCTTTTTCGTGGTCTGGCAGGCATTTTTTGGACGTTCGGTAGAGCAAATGATTATTGTAATGATAATCATCAACTGGACGGCGGGCCTGTTGATTGCACGCGGTCAGGTTATGGCCCTGAAAAACCGTGAATTTGTCGATGCAGCCAGGATGCTGGGTTTGTCAGACGCACGTATCATCCTCAAACATATCTTACCAAACATGCTCTGGGTGATCGTCATTTATACCTCGATCGCAATTCCAGATATGATTATGACGGAAAGCTTGGTTTCATTCTTGGGTGTTGGCATTCAGGAACCTGCTACCAGCTGGGGCGCATTAATATCTGAAGGGGCAAGTACCATGACCTTTGGTACCCTCTGGCATCTAACCTTTCCCGCCGCTTTTTTCGCGGTTAACCAAGTCTCATTGTACTATATCGGCGACGGATTACGAGATGCGCTTGACCCAAAGGAACGCAAATGACCCTGCTTTCGGTTCAAGATTTATCAATCCGGTTCAAAACACCCGATGGCTATGTCCATGCTGTTAACAACGTTTCTTTTGATATTGATGCGGGCGAAAAACTTGCCATCGTGGGCGAAAGCGGGTCGGGAAAATCTCAAATCGCCCTATCGGTTCTAGGCCTTCAAGCGCGCAATGCCGAGGTAACAGGTCGCGTCCTGTTCAACGGCGAAAACTTGGTTGGCATGTCGCAGCCAACGCTCAACAAGATACGCGCCCGCGAGATCGCGATGATTTTTCAGGACCCGATGAGCTCTTTAAACCCTTACATGCCAATAGAACGCCAGCTCAACGAGAGCCTCGAGCTGCACGAGGGGCTAAAGGGTACAGCCGCGCGTCAACGCGTGCTAGAGATGCTGGATGCGGTGCAAATTCCAGATGCTAAAAATCGGTTACGTAGCTATCCTCATGAATTCTCAGGTGGGATGCGTCAGCGAATTGTGATCGCGATGGCGCTTCTCTGTAATCCGAAACTAATATTGGCGGACGAACCCACAACAGCGCTTGACGTGACGGTCCAAGCCCAGATTATGCAGTTACTAGAGGACATCCAGAAAGAGCATGGCACTGCCATTGTCTTGATAACACATGATTTGGGTGTGGTTGCAGGGTTTTGCGAAGAAACCCTCGTGCTTTATTCTGGTAAAATAATGGAGCGCGCACCCTCCTCGTCGATTTTTGCAGCGCCATCGCATCCGTACACGCGCGGATTAATGCGCGCCGTGCCCAATATTCACGATGACAATGCAACACTATTTGCGATACCCGGCCAGCCCCCCAATCAAATGCTGCAAATCAACGGTTGTCCTTTTGCGCCACGCTGCACAGACGCGATCGAAAGCTGCGTTAACACAATCCCAGACCTTGTCGGCACAACACACAAGCGAGCCTGCCATAGGCCCGCCGAGGATCTCTCATGACGCGATCTCCCCTCCTTTCTGTGCGCGACCTTGAAGTTAAGTTCCCGTTGGTTCACACGAAAGCTTGGCCCTGGTCGAAACCAGACGTCGTGCATGCGGTCAACGGTGTGTCGTTTGATTTGCCGACTGGCAAAACACTGGGCATTGTTGGTGAAAGTGGTTGCGGAAAATCAACTTTGATCCGAGCGATCGCTGGGCTGGAAACGCTGAGTAACGGCACTGTTAATTTGTTGGGCAAACAGGTTGATTTCGCCGACAAAGCGGACCGGTTGCGCTTGCGCCAAAATGTTCAGATGATTTTTCAAGACCCTGTAGCATCCCTTAATCCGCGCATGACGATCCGCGAGATTATCGCCGAACCTATAAACGTGTTTTTTCCAGATTTGGACAAAGACACCCAAAGGGTGCGCGTCTCTGACCTGTTGGACAGGGTTGGTATCGCTGAACGCAACGCCAACCGCTATCCTCATGAATTTTCCGGCGGTCAATGCCAACGGATCGGGATCGCGCGCGCGCTTGGTGCAGGCCCTAAACTTTTGCTGTGTGACGAGCCAGTTTCCGCCCTTGATGTGTCCATTCAAGCCCAAGTCATTTCCTTGCTGCAAGATTTGCAAAAAGAGATCGACCTGACGCTTATATTTGTTGCCCACGACCTTGGTGTCGTGCGCCATATTTCTGATGACGTATTGGTTATGTATCTGGGGGGCATGATGGAAATGGCGCCTTCAAGCGACGTTATAAAAAACCCACAACACCCATATACCAAAGCGCTTTTGTCCGCGGTGCCTATCCCAGATCCAACCGCCAAAATCAGGCCTGAAATCCTAATCGGGGACCTACCTAGCCCGTTAAGTTTGCCACAAGGGTGTTTGTTTAACACCCGCTGCCCCAAAGCTTTTGAGGGATGTGATACCATACGGCCAGAATTTACAAGAAATGCGATTGGTAGTGTTGCATGTAGATTGTTCGATTAGTTATCCTGTGCTGCCTTATCGCTTTTGCAAACAAAAGGTGCGTGAACTTGCATAGATGTTTGTCGATGCAAACCCTTTGGTAGCTTGCAACGCTGAAATCAGAACACTGATGAGGGCCCCTATGTAACAGCGACACAAAGAAGCCCTACTCCTAAACGTGGCTTCATTTAGCGACGTTGAAACCCCTAAGAAGTAGCTATTGTTGAATACGCAGCTTCATGACTGAGCAAACCGACAAATATGGTGCGGTTTTAATTGGGGTAAAAAATCTTACGTCGGAGATTTGCGGCATCAACCAATTGAGTGGTTCTGGTCAAATTAGCTGTACAGCGCGGTCCTTGATCAACACATGTTTGAAAATCCGGCATCGTCCGACAGTTTGGTATTCTAAGCCACGTTAATTTTTTGTTTCTGATTTCCCAATCTGTCGATCCCTTGCTGATTGAAAAAATGCAACATGTCGATGAATACCCAGTTTTCTTTTAGCTTATCTCCGTCACGTCTATAAATGTCGATCACCCGGAATTCACA
>CALDZS010000354.1 GCA_937944065.1 uncultured Amylibacter sp.
TTGCCAAAAGGCGCACAATATTCAGATACGCTTTACCCAGATTTTTCTTGGTCACTGTCACCTTATGCGACGCTAAAAATCTTTGACAGCCAAGACCCGTTTGCACTGAATGCAGGCCTGCGTTTGCGCGGTGGTATTCAAGTTGCGCGCGGTCTAACATTTAGTGGATCGATCACCAAACGCTTGGTCGAAAGCCTGTCGGAACCTGACCCAAGTCCAAGTGGATTGGCGCCGGTGCGTACCGATGCACAGCGCTATACCAATGCAGGTGATCCTGCGTTGGAACATCTGACAGCCGAATACATGTTCAAGCTGGCCCCCAGCGTTTATAGCCGCATCACAGCAGGTTATCTTGAAACTATGTACGGTGGTATCTCTGGTGAAGTCCTGTGGAAACCGGCCGAGAAAAAATGGGGTCTGGGTGCCGAAATCAATTACGTTAAACAGCGTGATTTTGATCAGCGACTGGATTTCCGAGATTATTCCATCGCGACGGGACATGTCTCTGGCTACTATGAATTGCCAAAAGGGTTTGAAGCTCAGGTCGATGTCGGTCGCTATTTGGCAGGCGATGTTGGCGCGACTGTCGCGGTTGATCGCACATTTAACAACGGGTGGCGGGTCGGTGCCTATGCCACAATCACTGACGCCTCTGCCGAAGATTTTGGTGAGGGTAGTTTTGACAAAGGTATCCGAATTACAATCCCAATGGGGTGGGCGCTGGGTAAACCATCGCGCAAAACAGTTAACAATACACTCGCATCGATCACACGTGACGGCGGCGCAAGGGTGAATGTGAATAACCGTCTAATTGGCGTCGTGCGCGATACTCACATGTCTTCGATCTCTGGCTCATGGGGGCGGTTCTGGAAATGATACGGTCTATTACAATTCTTGCTTTAACCCTAACGCTCGGCGCGTGCGGATCCAAAGAAATCGGCCAAGGTGCCAGTCTGTCTGACGGCGTTAAACAGTTGGTTGCCTCGCGGATGAACAAGGGTGCAAATGTCCCGAAAGCAACGCCATTCACGGGCCCAACAATCCAAATATCGCTCAAGTCACTTGGTATCAAAGAACAGGCTGTTTTGATCGCGGATCAAGGTGGCTACAAAACGTATCAATCTAATGCGCGACGAAGCTATACGTTTAACGCTGGTCAGTTGACTGCGACGCGTGGCCTAAACAATGATCTAATGTCACGTGACGTGACTGGCGAACAACGCGCCTTCCGGTTCCTGACATCGACGAATGGTCTAGGGGTTTTGAAACTGAATTGCACAGCCGGCGAACGAAAGTCGGATACCATCAAGATTAGTGATCGCAGCTATAACACTCAACTAGCAGAAGAGGTTTGCCGCAGTTCTTCGATATCCTTTAAATCACGTGTGTGGCGGGATGGTCGTGGTCCGCGCAAGGCACAGCAATGGGCTGGCCCGCAAAACGGCTTTGCTGTGGTGTATTGGATTAACTAACCAAAACCTTGTTGATAGTGTCTTCTGAATTCACCCAATCCCACGAGGATGATGTTGATTTCTTTGCTATCAAATGAATTGGGCGACTGAATTTGGGTGCCGACGAAAGTTCGACCAATTCACCACAGGACAAATAACGGTCGACTATTCGTTTTGGTAAGTAGGCAGACCCGCCAACGTCAAGGATATGTTCCAACCCTAGAAGTGCCGTGCCAAAATTAATGCGTGCGATACTTGCATCGGCATAGGCTGCGGCATGTTGCTGTCCGAACTCTTCGCCAGCTTCCACATATACATAGGTTGGATCAAACCGAACTGGGTGCGAAGTGTCAGTGGCCACCAATATTAATTGGTCATCCGCTATCCGCGCACTGCTATATGACGGACTAACATTAGGCGCGTATGTTAGCGCAATGTCGGTCAAACCATCCTTCATCCATGCAGAAATTTCTTTCTGACTGCCTTGCCAAACCGACAAGCCCACCTCTGGAAATTCTGTATGCATATAATCAAAAACCCGCTTACCTAACCCTAACCAAAGATCGGTTTGAACTGCGATATTGCAAACGGATTGTAGACGTTCAGATAATGCCGTTTCCTGTTTTGCTTGGCGCCAAAGATCCGAAATCGTGTTCGCATATCTTTGAAGCCGCAAACCTGCAGCGGTCGCCGTTGCGCCTGACTTTTTGCGATCTATTAAGATTTGCCCCATCTCTAATTCCAAAGACTTCAATCGCGCGGTTACTGTCGATTGCGTAACGTTTAGAACCTCTGCCGCGCGCACGAGGCTACCTGCATCAATGATCGCTAGAAATGTCTTTAACTCTGTTAAATGCATAGGTTTCTCAATTCGATAATTTCGATCTTATTAATCAAAATAATTTGTTTCTCAAATTGTTTTTTCTAAACTACGTTATCAGCAAAGATAACGAAATCGGGGATTAGAATGTCGGCACTGACAGAATATGCAATGCTTATTGACGGGGCGTGGGTGGCCGCGTCCGACAATGCGACCTTTGACAGCGTTAATCCAGCAACGGGCGAAGTCTGGGCGACGGTGCCTGAAGCAACCCGTGCGGATGTGGATCAAGCAGTTGAAGCCGCGAACCGTGCATTGCACAGCGAGTGGGGTGCGATGACGCCCACTGCGCGCGGTAAATGTCTGGCTCGTCTCGGCGATCTGCTGGCAGCGAATTCAGAGCATCTGGGGCGCATTGAAACCCAAGATACAGGAAAGATGTTTAAGGAAACTGCTTGGCAGGCAACATACATAGCGGAATACTTACATTTCTTTGCCGGCGCTGCCGATAAAATTCACGGGGAAACCTTGCCTATTGATAAGCCAGACATGTTTGTCTTTACCCACCGCGAACCCATTGGGGTTGTCGCGGCAGTGGTGCCTTGGAATTCACAAATGTTCCTGAGTGCCACAAAGATTGGACCAGCTTTGGCCGCGGGAAACACGATTGTTTTGAAAGCGTCAGAACAAGCGTCTGCACCGTTATTAGAATTCGGCAAACTGATATCGCAAGCGGGCATTCCAGATGGCGTGGTGAACATCGTGACAGGGCATGGCGATCCATGTGGTAGTGCGCTGACCTCGCATCCATTGGTGGCAAAAGTTGCGTTCACAGGCGGCCCAAATGCGGCGCGTCAGATCATACGGAACTCCGCTGAAAATTTCGCACAAGTTTCATTGGAGCTGGGTGGAAAGTCCCCTTTCATCGTGTTCGATGATGCGAATATTGAAAGTGCGGTGAACGGATCGATTGCAGGGATTTTTGGCGCGACGGGGCAAAGTTGCGTCGCGGGATCGCGCCTATATTTGCATGATGCAATTGCTGACGAGTTCTTGGAACGGATGATAGGTATCGCCAGTCAGATAAAGATCGGCGATCCGCAAGCGGACGAAACAGAGATGGGGCCACTATGTACCCAAGCTCAGGTCGATCACATAGAGGAACAAATCGAGATAGCGCTAAAAGAAGGTGGTAAAATCTTAACGGGTGGAAGACGCGCAGCGTTGGATGGTCTGTATTTTGAGCCAACAATTATCGAATGCCCTCGCCAAGATATGACCATTGTGGATACAGAACTGTTTGGTCCTGTTCTGTCAGTACAAAGATTCAAGACCGAGAGTGAAGTGATCCGTCTTGCAAATGATACGATCCACGGACTGGCCGCTGGTATTTTTACCCGCGACAGCGCACGCAGTTTGCGCATGTCTAAGGCCATTCAGGCTGGTATTGTTTGGATCAATACATATCGCGCAATTTCACCCATCGCCGAATTTGGCGGTATGAAGACCAGTGGCTATGGACGCGAGGCGGGTATGCAAGCCGTTTATGACTATACCCGACCAAAGACAGTATGGATGAATCTATCCGACAACCCAATCGCAAACCCATTCAAGCCACGCTAGGGAACATTATGAAATTTCATATCGCAATAAACCTAGAACGTATGGACGCGGATACTGACATCAAAGCGGTTCGCGATCACACGTTGGAAATGGTGCAAATGGCCGATCGCGCTGGGTTCGAGATTGCTTGGGCGGCAGAGCATCACGCACTGGAGATGACAATCGCGCCCAATCCGTTTCAGATCATGACATGGTGGGCTGATCATACGCAGAACATTCGCCTTGGATGCGGTGTAGCAAACGCATCCTACTGGCATCCGATCAATATCGCAGGCGAAGCAGCCATGCTTGATTTGCTGTCCGGCGGCCGGCTGGAAATGGGGTTGGGGTCAGGTGCGTATCAGCGCGAATTCGATCGGATGAAACCTGGATTGCAGCAACCTGACAGTTGGCGTTACATGCAAGAAATGCTGCCACTGGTGCGTAAGCTGTGGAAAGGCGACGTGGAGCATGACGGTGACTATTGGCAATTCCCAAAGGCCACATCGGTTCCTAAGCCATTGCAAGACGAGGTGCCAATGTGGGTCGCTGCACGGTCCCCGATCACCTTTGATTATGCCGTGGCCAATGACTGCAACATAATGTGTTGGCCGTTGACCATGCCGATGTCCGAAGCAGAGAAGTATCGATCGCAGTTAGACGAGGCGATTGCCAAAGCTGGCGGTTGGAACGGTACATTTGCACTTATGCGTCACACCGCAGTTTACGACAATGAAGCGGATCGTAATGCGGCGATCATGTCAATCCGCAATGTGTTGGGTAAGTTCGGTAACCTTATGATGAAAAAAGGCGATGTGGTGAACGGCTTTCCAGAGTCTGTTCCCCTCGAGGAGCTAGAAGGTAACGTTCGTGTCGAACCAAAGATGCTAGAAGAGAACTTGATGTTTGGTGATCCTGACACTGTGATTTCTAAATTGAAGCAATACCAAGATTTGGGCGTGGATGCGTTTATCTATTACGCGTCAATGGGCATGGACATGGACGTGCAGAAACGGTCGTTGCAATTGTTCATTGACCAAGTCATGCCTGAATTCAAATAGAGGAAACCTTATGCCCGTAGATATTCGTCGTACAATTATGCATGTCCAAACTACGTTTGAAGAAGGCGGTAAAACCGTTGATGTACCAACTAAACTAGTGGCCGCCATTGCGATTATAAAGAACCCTTGGTTTGGGCGCGGCTGGGTGGAAAACCTACGCCCTGAAATTCGCGAAACTGGGCCTGTCGTGGGCAAACTATTGACCGAAATGATCTTGGCTGAAACAGGCGATGCGATCGAAGGATACGGTAAGGCGTCCATCGTTGGTATGGGGGGCGAGCTGGAACATGGCCAAGCCATGACGCATACTTTGTGGTTCGGTAACCAATACCGTAATGCAGTTGGGGCGAAGTCTTATTTGGTTTTTGCTAATACACGTGGCGCGGCTGGGGCGTCGTTGATGATTCCGTTGATGGATAAACATGATGGCGGGCGCCGCTCGCATTATCAAACCATTCATACCTCGATTGCGGACGCACCAGCCGAAGACGAAATTGTCATCGCTCTTGGTGCATCTGTTGGCGGCCATCCGCATCACCGTATTGGTGACCGGTACGAAGACTTGGCAGAGATGGGTCATGATCCGGACAATCCTGCGGGCGTTTAGATGTCGTATCAAACCACCGCGGATGGCACCGCTTACGAATTGCATGGCGATCCTGACAAGCCACTGATTGCATTGATCCATGGATTGGGACTGTGTCGTGGCCTATGGGACGCGCATTTGCCCGCACTGACACGAAATCATTATGTCTTACGATATGACCTGTATGGTCATGGCGATAGTCGCCCATTTAAACGAAAGACTAATCTGACTGATTATGCCAACCAATTGGTCGGGCTACTTGATCATATCGATGCGCCACACGCTCATCTGGTTGGGTTTTCGATTGGCGGGATGATCAATCGTCGTTTTGCCTTGGACTATCCGACGCGCCTGTCCTCAATGGTTATTGTAAACTCTCCCCATGATCGTGGAGCTGAAGCCCAGGCCGCGACTGAAGAGCGTGCGAGATTGGCCGCAACATCAGGTACAATGGCCACTATGGATGCAGCATTACAACGCTGGTTCACGCCCGACTATTTGGCGAACGGTACGGGTGCGGCGCAGGTCATCGAGTGGCGTAAACACATGGATGAGACGAGCTATGCGCACACGTCTTGGGTGTTGGCCGATGGGGTTAAAGAGCTTATCAAGCCAACCACACCAATCACCGCGCGCACGTTAGTGATGACTTGTGAAAACGATCCAGGTAGTACGCCTGCGATGTCACATGACATAGCAGGCGAAATTGCAGGTGCTGAAACGATTATTGTGCCTGAACTGCGTCACTTGGGCTTAATGGAGCAACCCCAAACATTCACCGACGCAATTCTGGAATTTCTATCCGCGCAGCAATGAAAAGCTAGGGTCGTACAGGCCGGGTTCTACAACGGTCGCTTTCACAAGCTTGCCCAGCAGGTCTAGATCCATTTCCGTACCAATGTCTGACTTATCGGGATTAACGAAGGCATAGGCGATGTTCATCCCGACACGGTGTCCCCAATCACCAGACGTGATGGTGCCAACGACCTTGTTGCCATCCATCAACGAACCGCCGCCATGAGCGGGCGCGTGGGTACAATCGATCTGAAGGCTTACGAATTTTTTACGTGGACCCTCTGCTACGCGCGCCTCTAACGCGGATTTGCCGACGAAATCTGGCTTGTCAATCGTGATGAAGCGATCCAACGATGTCTCGAATGGATCAAACTCAGTCAGCAAATCTGCCTTCCAATGCAAGAATCCTTTTTCCATCCGCATGGATTCGACAGCGCGAGCCCCGAACAATTTCATACCATGTTTTTCGCCTGCTTCGCGCAGGGCAAGATACGCCGCGTAAAGCGATGCATTAGGAACATGGATCTCGTAGGCAAGCTCGCCAGAGAAGCTGACGGACATAACTGTGGCGGGTGCGATGCCGATGAAACATTCGCGCACAGAAAGCCAAGGAAGTGCCTTGGCTGACCAGTCTCCGCGACTGACCGCCGACAAAACATCGCGCGACTTGGGGCCTGCCACAACCAAAATTGTTTGATCGTTTGTTAAGCTTTTAATTTGAACGTCTTCGTCGGCACCAATATGGGCCGTCAGCCAATCCATGTCATGATATTCAGACGCTGCTGCTGATCCGTACCAGATACGGTCTGGCCCGCGATCGGAGGCGGGCAATTTCGCAATCGTTGCCTCTGCCTTGACCATGCCGTGATGGTTCAACAAATAGGCAAGACCGACTTTGCCGTCGCGCTTGGGCATCCGGCCTGCGATCATACGATCCAAGAAGCTGTGGGCGTCCACACCCGTCAATTCAAACCGGTTAAACCCGTTTACTTCGGCCATACCAACGCTTGTCTGTACAGCCTTGATTTCTGCCGCGATAATGTCGAATGTTTCGTCAAAGTTGAACGATAAGGATGGATGAAAATCAGGTGACGGCTTGATATATTCAACCCGTTCCCAGCCATTTACAACCGTGAACTCAGCACCCTCTGCTGCCATGATAGGTGTCAGAGGAGTTGTCTTGGCGTTACGTGCCGCAGGGCGATGTTCGTGTGGGAAATGAAACCGGAATTCGTTCTGATAATCCTCGATTGCCTTCAACGCCGTCACCTCGACATTTGCGTGTCCTGTGAAGCGGCGGGGGTCGATGCACCATGTGTCGTAGCAGGCTTCACCATGCACGATTTGTTGCGCCAGCATCCATCCGTGGCCACCGCCTTCGCCCAGACCTGCACGCAGCCCAATAATGCAAAACGCATTGCGCTTACCAGGGATCGGTCCGACCAGTGGCGCGCCATCAATCGTGTAAGTGATTGGTCCATTAACGATGTTCTTGATACCCACTTCCATCAGTGCCGGCATCCGTTCAAACGCGCCCTCAAGCACGTCCGTAACTCGGTCCAGATCGTCTGGACACAGATCATTAGAGAAGTCAGGCGAAATGCCGTCCATGCCCCATGTCTTACAATCCTGCTCATAAAACCCGAGCAGTAATCCATTCTTTTCCTGACGGCAGTAATAGTCTGAAATCGGGCAGCGTAGCAGTGGCATGCGGTGACCCGCCTCGACGATGCCAGGGATCTCGTCGGTGACAAAATATTGGTGCTCCATTGACGTTACAGGATGGTGTACGCCCATCATTGCACCGACCTCGTTCACGCGGTAGCCACAAGCATTGATCACAACATCACAGTCTATATCACCCTTGTTGGTGTGAACCGTCCAAGTGTCATCCTTGTGCTGCGTCAGTCCCGTGACGTCTGTCTGGCGATAAACCTCGGCGCCTGCCTTGCGTGCACGCCGCGCCAAGGCCTGACAAAGCGATGCTGGGTCGATGTCCCCGTCATTGGCATCCCAAAGTCCACCCAACAGATTGTCAGTGGAAATCAGCGGGTGCCGCCGAGCACATTCTGCTGCATCCAGCACCTCAAACTCTACACCCATGCCGCGGGCCATGGATGCAAAATGGCGATACCCGTCCATCTGCTGTTCGGTGTTAGCCAAGCGGATGCCGCCATCGCCGTGATTGTATTGCACAGGGTAATCCGCATCATCGCGCAATTCTTTGTACAGGTTGATCGAGTGCGTCTTCAGCCCCACCATCGTCTGGTTGCCACCAAAATTCGTCACCTGTGCAGCAGAGTGCCACGTGGTGCCACTGGTCAATTCATCGCGTTCGACGAGCACAACATCGGTCCAACCTTCTTGAGTCAGGTGATAAAGCGTAGAGCACCCAGCAATGCCGCCACCGATTACAACTGCTTTTGTATGTGATTTCATGATTGTCTCCAGTTCCCATATTACTAATGCACGGGCGGATTGACCAAACAAGATGTCAATTGGCAAGCACGGTTTCGCAGAATAGACTGATTAAATAATCCGAAACTAGAAAAGTAGGACGTGGTTGATGAAGGCAGTCATTGTAGGCGGCGGTATTGGTGGAATTGCGACCGCTATCGCCCTTCATCTGCGTGGTTGGCAGGTGCAGGTCCTAGAACGCGCTGCATCGATTTCTGAAGTTGGCGCAGGGGTGCAGATTAGCCCCAATGGCACAAAAGTTCTGGAAGCTATGGGTGTTATGCCAAAGCTAGAAGCGTCCTTGTATGAACCCGAAGGAATTGAACTGCGGATTGGCGATACTGGACGCCAACTGTTCTGGCTGCCCATGAAGCAGATCGCAGTGCGTAGATGGGGAGCACGATATTTCCAAATTCATCGTGCTGATCTGTTAGACGGCTTAATGGCACGATTGCAAGAACTGGCGGGCGACGTGGTTCAGACGGGTACTGCAGTCGCTGGGTATCAGAAAGACTGCGTGCTGTTGGCAGATGGTGGCAGGATAAGTGCAGATTTGATTGTCGGTGCGGATGGTATTCATTCGACAATTCGCACTCAAATGCTGGGGGTAGACACGCCGCGGTTTACAGGCAACGTCGCGTGGCGTGCGGTGGTTCCTGTGGACAAATTGGGTAACGTAAGTCTGCCGCCAGCGGGTTGTATATGGGCGCTGCCTGGAAAACATGCTGTAACCACGCGCATCCGATCTGGTGTCATGGCAAATTTTGTCGGGATTGTAGAAACTGAAAACTGGACGGAAGAAGGTTGGAACATTGAAGGCAGTAAAGATCAGGCCTTGGCTGAATTTGCAGGTTACGATCCAGCTTTGACTGCAATCATTGAAAACGCCACTTCTTTAAATTGCTGGGCGCTGTTGGATCGTAAGCCGCTTGATCTGTGGGTCGATGGTTCCACCGTATTGATCGGTGATGCGGCACATCCGATGTTGCCATCTATGGCGCAAGGCGCTGTTCAAGCATTGGAAGATGCTTATGTTTTGGCCGACTGTTTAGACAGCGGCCCTATAACTGATGCCTTGCAGACATTCTATGATACGCGTCGCAAACGCACCGCTAAAATTCAAGCAACTTCGGCCGCCAACTTGCGCTTGTTTCATAAGCGTCGCGGGTTGCCCCGTTTGATTTCCTATGTCCCAATTTGGATAGCGGCACGCGTTGCACCGCGGATAATTCAGCGGCGTAATGATTGGATTTATGGCCATGATGTGACCGAAAAGTTAAATCGCTAGATAGCCTATTCCTGCAAAGATTATGCACACCCCAACCCATTGCAGTACCGCCATGCGTTCGCGCAAAAACAGGGCTGCCAGCACTATGGTGACCATCCCGAATAGGGAAGACGCAAGTGATGCGTAACTTGCATTGGGAAGATTGCCAGCGGACAAGACGCAAGCCAAGGCAAGCGCATCCAACGCACCCATCACTGTCAGAATTTTCCATTCACGGCGTGCGTCAAGCAGTGGCACACGAAGAACCATCATTAGGCCAGCTAGGCACAAAGCAGCGACAAAGCGTGTGATCAGAATCGTCATCATCTCGGGCGCTATGCGAACTGTCGAATGGCCAAGTCCGAATGTTAAAGCAAAGCTTATGGCAGCCAAGGCGGCCCATCCGATGGCCTGAGTGCGTTTGGTTGTCTCCGCTCCAGTGTCGTCTGAGTTTGCCAAAGAGACTACGACGAACAATCCTCCAAAGACAGCAGCGACAGCCAAAAGTTGCCAGATTGTTTGTGGGTTGCCTTGGATCATGCCCCAAATGATTGATAGGATTGAAAAGGTTGCGATGATGGGTGC
>CALDZS010000355.1 GCA_937944065.1 uncultured Amylibacter sp.
GAAGAGGCAATTTTTTATGCGGGACTTAAATGCAAAAGAGCTATTGGTAATTCATATTGAAATCGGAAGATCCACTATTGACTGGACTTTCGGCAAGCAATTGCTTGAACTTTTTTCCAATTTTGACAATCGGCTTGCCCCCCAAACTCTAAGTGTTTGGGGCGACAAAGTTGCCAATTTATCTGAGATCGAAGATGTTCAGCCCCACTGGGCAAGCTTAGGGCAAATGCGGGTCGATGGCTCCTTATCTGAATTTCACATTGGCGTCGCTTGGCACCGCAAGTTGACCACAAGGTATCAAGCAGAAATTAAGCACGAGAGCCAAAATGTTCGAGGGCGCAGGATACCTGCTACGTTGTCGGTGTACGCCAAACCACATAAAGCGATCGACTGGCGTGGTTTTGCAAATCTCTTATATGAATTTACTGAGGCACATTATGGGTTTGCCCACCTTCACAGAGACGCGCATCTGAGATCCGATTTATCAGAAGCCCGAGAACCAAGCTGGATCACCGGTCAAAGAACACCGAAAACGGTCCCACAACTCGGGTGGTCAACGTTTTTCGGGCGACCCTATGTCGATATTGTCATCCCTCTTTTCGACGAAAGCCAGAATGAGACAATGGCCAAGCTTGGCGACGGGGTCGCGATCACACTAACCGACAGCATATTGGATGTGGCTGATAGATTTGAGGACTTCAATAAAACAAGGTCGAAAGCGAAGGCCTGTTTCCCCGAGAACTTCTTTGATATTTCTTGAAACACGCATTACCTACCACCGCAAAGGCCCCTTCGTCTGAAGTGTATAGCTCGACCACGAAAAGCGGACGTTCATACCTGATGCAGCATCGGTAACTTTGGACTCAAAGCAGACATTGGTCGGCTTGGTTAACTCAGCGTCACTGGCGTTTTAAACTTGTGTTGTTGCAGCTTAACCTCGTTCTTTGAAATCCTAACCCCTTTGCGCCACAAATTACCCTTCATCACGCCCGCATAGGTTCTGGCGTAGTCGCGGAACTGATCGTTGGTGACGGCGAATGATATGGGTAGATGACGTAGGCAGCTAAGGATGTACTTGTCTGCCTGCACCTTGCTGGGCACCACATAGATTTCGTTTGTTTCCAAACCAAAAATGTCTTGCAGCATGCTGACAACGTGGCGCTGGTGGCTGGGGAATGCACCATGTTCGCTGAGCGTGTAGAAGATATTCGCATCAAAAAAACAAACGATGCGATACCCTTCGGCGCGCAATTGGTTTGCGATCAAACCCAGCGGTTGGGCGTCGACGCCATTGGAATGACCGAAATGATAAATATTACTGCCATCGAACACTGCCGTTTTAGCATCCAGTCGCAGATCATACATGAAATGTTGTCGATCGTTGGCTAACAAAAAGTGGGCATTTGTCTTCTTTGCTCTCCGATACGGAGTGGTATCGTGACGTAAACTAAACAGAAACAGCCATAGGACCAGCAACAATCCGATAAGGAATACAATCATGATATCGCTGACGTCGGGGTTGGCCAAAAACCACCATGCGATCAGTGCTGCAATTGCGACCAGCAATCCAACATTTAAGATGGAATAAACGGTGTTTCGCAGTTGTCCTGCGAAGCTAACTGGTGGATTTGCAGGATCAATAGGATCCAGTAATTCACCCAATGTAATTGGTTTTTGCGTCACAATATGGCTCGTTCAAATATCTATTATCAAAGCGTATCGCAAGATTTCGATGAAGGCCAGCAACCAAAGGTGTTGACTTGTCGGACTGTGATCAGCCTAGCCGTTGGCCCAATCCGCCGACTGCATTTCATTCAAGCGGCTGACCGTGCGTTCAAATTCAAAAGCGCCCTTGCCCTTTGGATACAGGGCCTCGGCCTCGGCGGCGGCACTGACGATCAATTTCACTTTCGCTTCGTACAATGCGTCGATCAAAGTGACGAAACGCTTCGCCTCGTTGTTATTCGCCGCCGACAAAGTTGGGATATCAGGCACGAACAACACCCGCACGGTATCCGCAATCGCAAGATAGTCACCGGGGCCCAATGGTTTGGCGCACAGATCGTCAAAGCTGGCCCAACCGATACCATTGGCAAAGCGTGGAAGATCAATTTTGCGACCTTTGCGTTCGATTACCAGCACATCGCCATCGCCCCCTGCCAGTTGCTGCCACAGCGTGTTCATCTGATGCGTCGCATCGGCATTGTGGGGGGTGAAATAGGTTTGTTCGCCCTCCAATCTATTGCGGCGATGATCGACGGTGCTGGACATGTCATGGATATCAAACCGTTCTTTGACCAGCTCGATGAAAGGTAAGAACAAATTACGGTTCAATCCTTGTTTATACAGATCATCTGGATGGCGGTTGGATGTGGTTACAATGATGATACCTGCGTCCAACAAATGCTCGAAGAGACGGCCAACGATCATTGCGTCCGCAATGTCAGTGATTTGCATCTCGTCGATACAAAGAAGTGTGGTTGTTTGCACGATCTGCTTTGCAACAGGGATGATCGCATCCTCTGCACCCGATTGGCGTGCGATGTGTAGGGTTTCTTGGATCTTTTGCATGAACGCATGAAAGTGCACGCGTTGTTTCAATCTGATCGGCGCTTGATCAAAAAACAGGTCCATCAACATGGACTTGCCTGTGCCAACGCCGCCATACATATACAGCCCATTTGGGCGCGGGGCTGATTGCCCGAAAATACCTGTTAGCGACCATTGTGGTTTTGCCTTGTACCCGTCCAATTTGGCGTACAAATCATCCAATCGCGCCAGCGTTAAGCGCTGTGCTGGATCATCCGAAACAGCGCCGTCTGCGATGCGCTGCGTGTAAACGTCGGTTGGTTTCAAGACGGTGTCCGCCCATTACTATTTCATTGACCCCTGTTAACATTTGATCCACCGTCCTTCAATGGATGACATGAATTCGCAAAAACAGGCTTCGCTATTTACCCCGGTATTGATCGCTAGCAGTTTGATACTGTTGGTGGGCTTTGGCGTGCGCGCGTCGTTTGGAGTGTTCCAGATACCGATCGCTGCAGAGTTTGGTTGGTTACGATCAGAATTCTCCTTGGCCATCGCGATTCAGAACCTAGCATGGGGATTTGGCCAACCGATCTTTGGTGCCATTGCGGAAAAGATCGGGGATCGTAAAGCGATCATCATAGGTATCATTTGTTATGTCGTGGGCATGTATGCGTCAAGCTTTGCCGCAACGCCTGGCGCGCACCAAGTGCTGGCGATCTTGGTTGGGTTCGGTGTTGCTGGTATGGGCTTTGGCGTGGTGCTGGCTATCGTAGGGCGGGCGGCGTCGGATGAAAACCGATCCATGGCGCTGGGTGTGGCCACTGCTGTCGGTTCGGTCGGACAAATCGTCGGGCCGATCATGGCAGAGGCGTTGTTGCGCAGTTTCAGCTGGTCGGAAACCTTTGTGATATTCGCGGCGATCTTGCTAGCATCCATGTTGTTCCTTCCCTTCCTAAAGGTCGATACGCCAATCCAGAAAGCTGACCTAGAAGAAACCATGGTGCAAATCCTGAAGAAAGCATTCTACGACCCAAGTTTCACGCTGATTTTCCTTGGGTTCTTTTCCTGCGGGTTTCAACTGGCCTTTGTCACCGCGCATTTCCCTGCATTCGTCACAGATGTTTGCGCTGCAATCTCGCCTGATAGTTTGCTGGCCAAAGTCGGTGTAACCACAACAAGCGCGCTGGGTGCGTTGGCGATAGGCGTCATCGGGTTTGCGAATATCATTGGTACTTTGGGGGCAGGGTATTTGGGCAAACGGTACAAGAAAAAGTATTTGCTGACATGGGTTTATGCGTTGCGCACTGTTGTGGCGATTGGATTTATCATGATGCCAATGACGCCCACGACAGTATTAGTTTTCTCGATGAGCATGGGATTGTTATGGTTGGCATCTGTCCCGCTGACCTCTGGTCTTGTCGGGTATATCTATGGATTGCGGTTCATGGGTACGCTGTATGGGATTGTGTTTTTCAGCCACCAGCTTGGGTCTTTCATGGGGGTCTGGCTGGGTGGCAAACTGTTCGATATTTATGGTAATTACAACACCGTTTGGTGGGTTGGCATTGGCGTCGGCGCGTTCAGTGCAATCGTACATTTGCCGATCAAAGAAATCCCTTTGCGTCTGCGCCATGCACAATAACAATGATTTGAGCTAAAAGCCCGACGCAATCGTGACATACGGCGTCAAAGCTTAACGCCTTTCTAACTCTCGCTGAATATAGATGCCACCAAATCCAGACCTAGGTGGCCCGTGGGAAAACAACAAACGCTACAAGTATTGTACAATCAAGAAGTTGCGTCACGCAGCGCGTTGGAAAACGAGCTGCGAAAAGTGCGCGATGAATTGGAAGTTCAAAGGAAACTGAACGCAGACACCGCGCGTTTGTGGCATGCGTTTTCGATCATCCCAGATGCGTGCGCGATCTACGATTCAGACGACAATATTGTTATTGCGAACGAAGCATATAAAAACATGTATGACGAAATTCGGCACCTGATCAAACGTGGTTTGCCGCGAAACGAGCTGGTTTCGGCCGCACTGGACGCTGGCATTTTGCTGAAGGAAGGCAAATCCAAAGATGAATGGATCAACGGGATGACCGATCCCGATCACATAGAGGGGGGTGTGAAAAGGGTCATACAGACAGGCGATGGCCGTATCCTTCGCGTGACATCTACGCGCGCTGAGAATGGCGATCTGATATCTTATCGCGCGGATATCACCAAAGAGTTTGAACGCCAAAAAGAATTAGAGGCGGCGCATATTGCTGCCCAAGATGCCAGCAAAATAAAATCTGCGTTTCTAGCAAGCATGAGCCATGAAATCCGCACGCCAATGAATGGCGTGATTGGAATGGCCGATCTGTTGTGCGAAACGCAACTAGACGACGAACAAACTCTATATGCCGATACCATCCGCAGTTCGGGCGAAAGCCTGCTGGTGATCATCAACGACATTCTTGATTTTTCCAAGATCGAAGCCGGCCAGATGGAATTGTTTCTAGAGCCATTTAATCTGGAAAAAGCCGCGCACGAAGCGTGTATGTTGTTGCGCTCAAAGGCTAACGACAAAGGGATTGATCTGCTGTTGGATTATGACATGTTCTTGCCCGTTTGGTTCGATGGTGATGCAGGGCGCATCAGGCAAGTATTGTTGAACTTGATCAGCAACGCTGTAAAATTCACTCAAGCCGGTCATGTGTGTGTCCATGTCGTTGGTGTGCCTATCGATGATGGAAAGTACGAACTGCACGTCGCGGTCGAGGATACGGGTATCGGCATTCCCAAGACCGAGTTGGCGAAAGTGTTCAAAGAATTTGCACAAGTTGATCAGGAAGAGAACCGAAAATTTGAAGGTACTGGTTTGGGTTTGGCAATCAGCAAGCGCCTGATTGAACAGATGGATGGCGAAATTTGGGTGGATTCAGAGGATGGGGTCGGATCAGTCTTTGGATTTAAAATACCCCTAACCTGCTATCCAGAAGAGGCTTTGAAAATTCCTAGGGTTCCCAACGATGTCAGCCATGTGATCGTGGTCGATGATGTAAAGGAAAACCGAACTATATTATTAAAACAGTTGGGCAGTCTTGGTTTGACTGTCTCGACATTTTCAAATGCGGATGATGTGCTGGACGCATTCGATGCAGGCCAGCGATTTGACATGGTTATTACCGATCAATTAATGCCAGAAAAAACTGGTACAATGTTGGCGCAATCTTTGCGCGATCGTGGGTTCGAAGGGCTGGTGGTATTGCTGTCTTCAGGGGCAAAACCCTTTGATGCGAAAAACAGCGAACGTCGAATATTTGATTCCATTTTGCAAAAGCCCGCCTTGCGAACTGATTTGTACAAGTCGTTGAAACTGGTTTTCGATCCTGAACCGACACCACGCAAGATTGGGCGTACAATGGTAACTTCGCCTTTGGAGACACGCGCTTTGCGCCTGTTATTGGCCGAGGATAACAAGACCAATCAGTTGGTGTTTAAAAAGATGCTTAAATCAGCTGGATATGATTTGCGGGTCGCTGGTGACGGATCAGAATTGCTGACATTGTTTAAAGCTGAACGTGCTGACATTGTATTCACCGACGTTTCTATGCCGGTCATGGACGGCATAGAGGCCACCCAAGCGATCCGTGCGTACGAGGCGGAGGCAGGCTTGATGCCAGTGCCGATCGTCGCGCTGACAGCGCATGCGATGCAAGGCGACAAGGAAAGGTTCATCGAGGCGGGCATGGATGACTATTTGTCAAAGCCACTGAAAAAGGACAAAGTGTTAGAATTGATTGAACTCTATCAAACGCAAGCCACCGACAATCCGTTTTCTGCGTCTTAACCGATGTGATGTTTGCCGCGCGTCTTGGCCAATTCCACTTGTCGTTGACGCTCGCGAAAACGTTCTTTGCGGTCTTCGTCAGTCGTGTCGATACATTGATGACAGCTGACGCCTTTTTCAAACGCCGGATGGTCAAAATCTTCGGGCGCCAGGGGCATGCGGCAGGCATGGCACAGATCATATTTGCCTTCTTCCAACCCGTGTTTAACCGAAACACGCGCATCAAACACAAAGCATTCGCCGTCCCAAGTGCTGTCTGTTTGCGGCACCTCTTCAAGATATTTCAGAATGCCACCTTTCAGGTGATACACGTCATCCACGCCTTCGCCCAAAAGATAGTTGGTGGATTTTTCACACCGAATACCACCGGTACAAAACATCGCGACTTTTTTGTTGTGAAAGCGTGCTTTGTTCTGTTCCCACCATGCTGGGAACTCGCCAAAGCTTTTGGTTTTGGGGTCCACCGCGCCTTCAAATGTGCCGATGGCAACTTCGTACTCATTGCGCGTATCGATCACTACCACATCGTCGCGGGTGATCAGGTCGTTCCAATCTGCCGCTTCGACATAGTTGCCGACATTCAAGGTGGGATCGACATGTGGCTGACCCATGGTCACAATCTCTTTTTTCAACTTCACTTTCATGCGATTGAACGGCATTTCGGCGGCACTGCTTTCCTTGTGTTCAAAGTCGGCACATCCAGGCAACGCGCGGATGGCGGCCAAGGCCTTGTCGATACCTGCGCGCGGGCCCGCAATGGTTCCGTTGATGCCTTCAAACGCCAACAGTAATGATCCTTTTACACCGTTTGATTTACAAACAGCCTGAAGCGGCGCTTGCAAGGATTTGTAATCCTCAAACTTGGTGAAATGATACAGCGCTGCGACGACAAAGTTGGACATGAGTGCGATATAACGCGCAAAGGCAAACCAGTCTAGTGACCGCCCATGCGCCCCGTCGTCACGTCATAATCAACCGCGACGCGGTAGCTGGGATCGTCATCACTGTCTATCATCAACTGGCCTGCTTTTGACAGCAGCGCGTGACAGTCTTTTGACAGGTGGCGCAGTTGTAAGTTTTTACCCGCAGCTTCGTATTTTTCGGCCACAGCCTCGATGGCTTGTAGTGCGCTGTGATCCACAACACGCGAACCGCTGAAGTCCAAGATGACAGTGTCTGGGTCTTCTTCTGGTATGAACAACTCTTGAAAACGTGTGGTTGACCCAAAGAATAGCGGCCCAGTGATATCATAAACCCGCGCACCTTTTTCAGTTTTTGATGCGTGTGGTTTGGCCTGAATTTGCGCTGCGGCATTCCATGCATATACAAGCGCAGAAATGATGACGCCGACAACAACCGCGATGGCCAAATCTTCTAGCACAGTCACAACAGTTACCACGACGATTACCAATCCATCACTGAACGGGATGCGGCGCATCAGGCGGATCGACTGCCATGCGAATGTGCCGATAACCACCATAAACATAACGCCGACCAACGCGGCCAATGGAATTTGTTCAATCAAACCAGAGGCGAACAGGATAAACGCCAGCAAGAACAAGGCCGCAGCGATACCCGCGATGCGTGTGCGCCCGCCAGAGTTTACGTTGATCATGGACTGACCGATCATTGCGCAACCGCCCATACCACCGAAGAAACCAGTGACGATGTTAGCACCACCTTGGGCCAAACATTCCTTAGATGAGCCGCCTTTTTTACCCGTGATATCACCCACAAGGTTCAAGGTTAGCAAGCTTTCGATCAGACCAATGGCTGACAAGATCAGTGCGTAAGGTAGGATAATCAAAAACGTCTCGAACGTGAAAGGAACGCTTGGGATTGCGAACGTGGGCAGACCGCCCGAAATAGGGGCCAGATCGCCAACGCGTGGGACCTGAATATCGAACAGAATGACGATTGCGGCAACCAACCCAATGGCCACAAGCGGCGCTGGGATGGCTTTGGTCAGCTTTGGTGTCGCCCAAATCAGTACCATGGTAAGACCAACAAGACCCAAGGTGATCCACAGCTGTATTCCAGACATCCACGCGTGGTGCCCATCAGCGCCCATAACCTTGAACTGTTCCATCTGGGCCAAGAAAATCACGATCGCTAGACCGTTTACAAAACCCAGCATAACGGGATGCGGCACAAGGCGCATGAATTTGCCCAGTCGGAAAACGCCCGCAAGAACCTGTAAAATGCCCATCAAAACCACTGTAGCGAATAGATATTGAACGCCGTGATCGGCAACCAGTGCGACCATAACAACGGCCAGCGCGCCGGTGGCGCCTGAAATCATACCTGGACGGCCACCGAAAACAGCGGTGATCAGGCCGACGATGAAGGCAGCGTAAAGGCCAACCAAGGGTTCCACACCTGCAACGAACGCAAATGCAACGGCCTCTGGTACCAAGGCCAAGGCGACCGTCAAACCTGACAGTACATCAATGCGAGCTTGGGTAAATGTGATCGGATCTTCGTCAGGTCCACGGTCTGCCAAACGCAAGCGACGCGTGAAATCTGCAAGGGTTGTGAATGTGGCCATGGAACTGCTCCGATCAAGTCTTTGGCGCGCCATATAACGTTCTATGCTTAAGGAAAAGGATAAACTGGGGAATAGTCCTTAGCTGACCCATAATAGGCGCAAGGCCATAGCGATACACACGATGACCAAGATTGGGCGGATCAGTTGCGCGCCGTTGGCTATCGCAAGATTTGCACCAATGCGTCCGCCGATGATCTGACCGATAGCCATGACCAAACCGATTTTCCAAGCAATAGCACCGATGGCCAAGAAACCGACGAAGCCGCCGACATTAGAGGCAAAGTTATACAATTTTGTACGTGCTGTCGCGTTGACGATACCGTGGCCAGCAAGGCTGACCAGAACCAGCATATAAAACGAACCTGCACCGGGACCAAAGATGCCGTCGTAAAACCCGATCAGCGGAAGGGCGATTATGCTGATCACGATGGGTGGCAACAGCGCGTTGCGCGCGTCATTGTTCAATTTCTTTGACAGGGCGAAATAAATCGCGATGGCAATCAGAACAGCGGGCATGATCTTGGCCAACAAATCTGTAGGCAATAAAGTCGCGACATAGACACCCACCAAGGCGGCCAAAAAACACAAACCTGCTTTCCACCATTCGGCGCGAATATCCAACAGTCCTTTGCGCGCAAATGTGAAGGTGGCCGACCCAGTACCAAACAAGCCTTGGAATTTGTTGGTGCCCAAGGCGGTGATCGGCGGCAATCCTGCCAACAGCAATGCGGGCATCACCAGCAATCCGCCGCCGCCCGCAATCGCATCAATAATGCCTGCGATCAATGCGACACTGAATAGGATCAGCAAAAGGGTGATGGTGGGGTCTGGCACGATGCGTCCGCA
>CALDZS010000356.1 GCA_937944065.1 uncultured Amylibacter sp.
CTGCAAGTCGACAATCACACGGCTAGTGCATCATCGCTGCCTAAGTATTCCGCACCAACTTCGTCAAACGGTCAAACATCTCGGTACCGCCCGCAATCACGGACCCGTCTTCCATAGGAACACCGTCTTTGCGCATCGAGCTGGTGAAACCACCTGCCTCTTTGACCAGCAACAATCCTGCCGCCATGTCCCATGGCTGCAATCTGCGTTCCCAGTAACCCTCGTACCGACCAGCGGCGACGTAGGCCAAATCCAACGAGGCAGCGCCCCAGCGGCGCACACCTGCGCAGCCTGGCAGGACGCGGGCAAGCTCTTGTAATGTGTTTGGCAAATCTTCGCGGCCTGCGAAGGGCAATCCTGTAGCGAAGATCGCTTCGGACATGTCGCGGCGGCCTGATACGCGGATGCGGGCATCGTTCAACCACGCGCCTTTGCCTTTTTCCGCGACGAACAATTCCTCGCCGATTGGGTTTAGGACAACGGCTGCGACAATCTCGCCTTTATGCTCTAATGCCAGTGACAGCGCCCAATGGGGCAGGCCGTGTAGGAAATTTGTGGTGCCGTCCAACGGGTCGATAATCCAACGGCGGGTTGGGTCGTCGCCTTCAATCTCTGTGCCTTCTTCGGCGAAGAAACCGTAATTTGGGCGGGCTTCTGTAAGGTCTTCGTGCAACATGCTTTCGGCACGCAGATCAGCCTTTGATACGAAATCGCCTGGGCCTTTGCGTGATACTTGCAGCTTGTCCACCTCGCCAAAATCTTTCATCAGCGAGCGGCTGGCGCGACGCGCGGCTTTGATCATGACATTGATATTGGCGGACCATTGAGACATGTGGATAACCTTAAGGGCAGTTGGGTTTGCCGCCTTGTAGGCGGGTTTTGCCCAAAACCCAAGGGGTAAAGTTCACATGCGGCGGCGTTTGTCCAACGCGTGCCCTGAATAGGGATGATTTGTTTCGGTGTATCAGTGGATGCGTATTCACAAAGGCGCGCGAACCTGTTTAACTGCCGACATATGCCAAGCTATTTAGGAATAATCGCCGAGTGCGAGCGGGACGTGAACGCATTACGGGATGCGCTGAGCGTGGCTGTGCGCGCCCGCGCAAAATCGCCTGCGCATCAAAAGGCGTGGGAAGAGGCGGCAAGCGCCTATCGTGGATACCGATCAAAGGTGCATGATCTGGTGGATCAATGCAAAAAGGCGGATTTGTCCGAGGATGAAAATCTACGTGAATTCGCATTTGATATGATATCGTATTACCCGCAATTTCCACGGTCTGGCCAGTTGCTGTCAACAGTGCTGCGCCGTGTCAAAAAGCTGTCCTTCACCGAGGCGGAAAAAACCTTGGTACAAGATGTGATCAAACAGCGGATTGAGACAGAGGCGGGGCGGAATTTTCGACAAGTGTGCCTGTTAATCCCAATGATAGAGAATCCAAGTTTCCTTGCCGACATACAAGAGCTGGGGCATTCGGATGATTCTAAAAAGAAACGCAGCGCAGATTTTGCGCTGAAGTATTTCCCTACTTAATCAATTTTTTATCCGTTCGCGCTTTGGTGAACCCAACAAAGTCTTTCATGAACGGCGCATCCATTTCGGATGTACGGATGGCGGCGTATAGACCGCGGGTTAGCCCGTGTTCCGTTACGGGCTTGGTGACAAAGTCATGACCGTATTTCTGATCGGCAACAACCCAGTCTGGTAACACAGATATACCACGACCAGACGCCACCAAAAGGATGATAACGGCGGTCAGTTCAGCCTGACGGATCGCGGCGGGTTCCACGCGGGCAGGGATCAACAGTTGCGAGAATATGTCGAGGCGAGATTTTTCAACGGGATAGGTGATCAAGGTCTGATCTCGGAAATCCTCGGCGGTGACAAACGGTTTTGCGGCCAGTGGGTGATCTGATGCACACACAAACGTCGGTTCATAGTCGAACAGATGGATGAACGTGACGCCATCAATATCTTCGGGGTCTGACGAGACCACCAAATCCACTTCTTCGCGCTGCAAAGCGGGCAATGCGTCAAAGCTGAGCCCGGGACGGATGTCCACATCGATGGCTGACCAATCTTGACGGAAATCTTCCAACACTGGAAATAACCATTCAAAACAGGCATGACATTCGATCGCGATATGAAGGCGGCCTTGGGTGCCGTCCTGCAATCCTGCAAATTCTGTTTCTAAATGTGCCACCTTGGGTAATATCTGATGCGCAAGTTCCAACAGTTTGTGACCGGCCTTGGACAGTTTCAGCGGTTTGGATCGGCGCAAAAACAGCTCCATCCCAACCTGTTGTTCTAGACCTTTCACCTGATGAGACAGTGCAGATTGAGTGATATTCAAAACTTCTGCCGCGCGGGCAAGGCCACCCTGATCATGGATGGCTTTGATGGTGCGCAAGTGGCGAAATTCAATATACATGAGGCTTTATCCAATCATTTTCATATTTAATATGAAATATATGAATTTGCTTCAAGTATTATATTCACAGATAAAGACCCAGTAACCGAAACAAACTGGATCAGACCCATGCATATTTCCAACCCAGACTTTGGCCTGTCTTTTGAATTTTTCCCTCCCAAATCATTGTCGGCAAGCTTTCGCATGTGGAATACGTTAGAGCAGCTCTCTCCGCTCGATCCGAGTTTTGT
>CALDZS010000357.1 GCA_937944065.1 uncultured Amylibacter sp.
TTTAAACGAAGTCCAATTGGGTATGAGCAACAAAACCTCTCCGCATATCGACCTGCCTATCGATGGAGGGCAATTGCGGTTTCGCCGTCAATTGCAGGCGATGATCAATGAAGAGCAGCAGGTCGATTTGCAAATGGCAGAATAGTGTCTGCCCAAAGATATTTGGGCAAAAAACCAAAGTTATATATGAACGTCAGGCTGCAGCTTAAGCCGTCAGCGCACAACGTAGACAGAGCAGGTTGCATGTCGAACAACGCGCGCAGCGTTGGGCCCCAGAAGGTAATCTTTCAGGTCAGTTTTGCGTGCGCCAACCACAATCAGACTGGGATTTGTTTTCTCTGCAAGGCTCAGCACCTCTTCATACACGCGTCCCGTGGCGACGACGTGCCGAACCATATCGTCTTGATCTTTGCCGAGCGTATTGGTGACAATTTCATGCAGCTTTTTATTCGCGTCTTCGACCATTTTGTCATGATGGTCTTTGCTGAAAAAGCTGCCGACCTGGCTGAGGCCGTAGTCGGGTACAACTGCGATGACATCCAGTTGCGCACCGTCCAATGCCGCTAGGCGTGCGGCTGTTTTCAGGGCTGCAGAATCGCCAGCTTCGTTGCTGACATCTATGGCGCATAGAACAGAATTGGTCATGATGGTACTCCTTCACGAGAGACACGAGCACGTTGTAGAAACGCAATAAACGCTAGGAAAAGCAACGCAGGTATAAAGACCCACTCTTTGGCCATCTGATCTGCGGGTGCTTTCACCGATTTGATCTGCACGGGATCGTCCGTGTAGAAATCAAAACTGCTGAGGCTGTTCGCGTACGGAGAGCTGAAGGATGGTTCGTCTAGTTTAGCGCTGTCATCGACCAGTATCAGGCCCGTCGCCGCCAATCGTTCTTCGCCACTGCCTTCGGCAACAGGAAGCACCAATGTGGTTTCTTTAACTTCGCCGGTGTCAAAGTCTGGACCAGAGACAATCAATCGCAGCTCTTGTCCTGCAGAGGCATCTGCCAGTGCCGTTACAAAGCCACTTGGTTCAATTTGCTTGAACGGAGGTTGGATGCGATCCATGACAAAGTCTGGACGGAACAGTATGAAGGCGATCAATATCAAAGCAACGCTTTCGTAAATCCGACTTTTGGTTAGGAACCAACCCATTGTGCCCGCCGTGAAGACAAGTATCGCAATTGATGCCGTGATAAAGACCAGTATCCCTTGGGCCCATGTTACGTCGATCAACAACAAGTCGGTGTTGAAGATGAACACAAACGGTAACGCCACTGTTCGCAGTGAATAAAAGAATGCGATGAAACCTGTTCTGATCGCATCGCCACCAGACACAGCCGCCGCTGCAAAGCTTGCCAGCCCAACCGGCGGTGTCACATCAGCCATAATACCGAAGTAAAACACAAACAGGTGAACCGCGATCAGCGGCACAATCAATCCAGATTGCGCACCCAATTCTACAACCACGCCTGCCATCAGTGATGACACAACGATATAGTTTGCCGTGGTTGGCAAACCCATCCCAAGGATCAATGACAGCAATCCGACCATGACCAACATCAAGATCAAGTTACCACCAGATAGGAACTCGACCAGATCGGCCATGACTTGGCCAACGCCAGTCAGGGTAACTGTACCAACGATCACACCAGCGGTGGCCGTGGCAAGACCGATGCCGATCATGTTTCGTGCGCCATCGATTAATCCTTGGTACAGGTCGCCAACACCAGCTTTGAATGCGTTTACGGTATTGTTTTCGCCGCGGAAGATTGCCTTAAGTGGACGTTGTGTCAGCAAGATTACAAACAACAACATGGTTGCCCAAAAAGCAGACAGACCAGGTGATTTTTGTTCGATCATCAAGAAGTAAACCAGCACGATGATTGGCAAAAGATAGTATAGACCAGAGCGATAAATTTCACCGACAACTGGCAGTTCAACCTCTTCTGCGTTTGGATCATCAGGTTCCAGATCTGGCACACTTGCGGCTAACCAAAGCAGGGCAGAATATGCTGCAACGATAAGGATCGACATAACTGTTCCGGACATTCCAGGTACGGCAGATGTGATCCAGCGAACGGGGTATTGTACGCCGTAACAAAGGCCTGCAAATCCAGCAAAGAACAAGGCCATACCGCCAATGGTTTTACCCATAGAAACCACTCGATTACCAAGGGTCGGCATGTTGTTTTTGACCGCCTCCAGATGCACAATATAAACAAGCGCGATATAGGAGATGGTGGCTGGCAAGAATGCGTGGGTAATAACCTCTACGTAAGAGATGCCCACATATTCCACCATCAAGAACGCGGCAGCGCCCATAACAGGTGGCATGATTTGCCCATTCACCGAAGAAGCAACCTCGACCGCGCCAGCCTTTTCAGAGCTAAATCCAACACGTTTCATCAAGGGGATTGTGAAGGTACCAGTGGTAACAACGTTTGCAATTGATGAACCAGAGATTAGGCCAGTCGCAGCAGATCCAACAACGGCAGCTTTTGCAGGGCCACCTTTAAGATGGCCAAGCGCGCCAAACGCCATTTTGATAAAGTAATTCCCTGCACCCGCCTTATCCAGCAATGCGCCGAACAGAACGAATAGGAAAACAAATTTTGTGGATACGCCAAGTGCGATACCGAATACACCCTCGGATGTGATCCACATATGGCTCATTGCTTTCTTCAGTGATGCGCCTTTCCAGCGGATAACATCTGGCACCCATTCGGACGCCCCAAAAAATACATAGCCCAAGAATATTGTCGCGATGATAGCCATTGCTGGCCCAAGCGCGCGGCGCGCGCCTTCGAACAGAATTAACAGTCCGGCAAGTGCGAACCATTTGTCCATGTCATCGGCCAGACCACCAGCATCGACGATCTTTTGGTAAAAGAAAAATCCATAGAGCGCGATGAAAGACCCCAGTAAACCAAGTATCCAATCGGCTATTGGTATGTAATGTCGCGGGCTAGATTTGAAGGCGGGATAGGCCATGAACGCCAAAAAGACAGCAAATGCCAAATGCACTTGACGCGAATTGTTTATCAAATCGCCGGGTAAAACATAGTTTGCAATCGGAGAAGCCAGTAAGACTTGGAACAAAGACCAAACCACAGCGACAATCGCGAGCAGTGTCCCGACCCCGCCCGCAGGATCGCGTGCACCTGCGTCAGATGATGCAACCAGATCCTGAAGCTCTTCTTCGCTTAACCCGCGATTTTCTGATGCTTTGTCCGCCATAACTTCTGTCCCCATTTTTACAATATAATTTGTTATTTAGAAATGTCGGGGGCCATAATCTGGCCCCCAACTGAAACAGGATTAATCTTATTCAATTATACCAGCTTCTTTGTAATACTTCATCGCACCAGCATGAAGAGGTGCAGACAGGCCCGCTGTTGCCATTTCCTTTGGGTCAAGGTTTGCAAACGCTGGGTGCAGCTTTTTGAAATCTTCGATGTTCTCCATCACGGATTTCACAACCTGATACACAGCCTCTTCTGAAACTTTGTCTGATGCAACGAAAGTCGCACCAACACCAAATGTCGCTGTTTCAGCGTCATTGCCACGATACATTCCGCCTGGGATGTTTGCTGTGCGGTAAAACGGATTGTCTGCAACCAGTTTCGTAACCGCATCGCCATCAACAGTGACCAATACACTGTCGCACGCTGTTGTTGCTTCTTGGATCGAACCAGAAGGGTGACCAACAGTGTAGACCATTGCGTCAATTTGGTTGTCGCAAAGTGCGGCTGATTGCTCGGCTGCCTTCAGCTCTGTCGCCAAGGCGAAATCACCAGTTGTCCAACCTTTGGCCTCTAGTAGTACTTCCATAGTACCGCGTTGACCAGAACCAGGGTTACCGATATTCACGCGTTTGCCTTTTAGATCGTCAAACGTTTTCACGCCAGCATCGGCGCGTGCCACAACTGTAAACGGCTCTGGGTGCACGGAAAACACTGCGCGTAGGCCTTCAAATGGACCAGCGCTTTCGAATTTGGATGTCCCGTTATACGCATGGTGCTGCCAATCAGATTGAGCCACACCGAATTCCAATTCGCCTTCGCGGATGGTGTTAATGTTATAGACTGAACCACCAGTTGATTCCACTGAACAGCGGATGCCGTGCTCTTTGCGTCCCTTGTTTACCAGTCGGCAAATCGCGCCACCCGTTGGGTAATAAACGCCAGTTACGCCGCCTGTACCGATTGTAATAAACTCCTCGGCCATTGCGGCTGGTGCAACCATTGCACCCATGGCAACCGCCAAGAATGATAGTTTTAACTTGTTAGACATCAGAATACTCCTTGTGTGATGTTTGGTTAATATTTGCCGTCCCAAATCTCTCCGAGGCGACGATTTCGATCTTCAACTTTTGTAATTCGGTCTTTGGCAGATGCGCCCATGCGCCCTGCCAACATTCCGATCATGATTTCCACCAGAACAAGGGTGGATGCATAAGAGGAA
>CALDZS010000358.1 GCA_937944065.1 uncultured Amylibacter sp.
TGTGGTGTATGCCCCGCGCACCCAGAAAATTCCCGCACGCAAGGTAAAACGCGATTGGGATTTCTGGGACGATCTATGGGATGACATAGAAGAGTTCTTTGACGATCTTGAAGATTGGTTCGACTAAGCGTCAGCCTCAAAGACCCAGCAGTGCTGCCTTCTCTGCATCAACGAACAAGAAATTTATAACGTCTGGATTAGCGTCAAAGTCAGCTTGGCTGGAAAGTTTCACAGGTGTTTTGGCGGCGCTGTAGGTTTGATACCCAGACTTGGCCATCAGATCAAAAATGGATTTGAAATCTGGATTATCAACCTCTTCACCATTCAACGGCAGTTTCCGCAAAATTTCGATCACCCAAATGGCTTTGTTTTTGGCTGCTAGGATGTTGGTGGCACCTTTTAAAACTTGTGCCTCAAACCCTTCGACGTCGACCCAGAACAAGGCTGTCTCGGATTTAAGTGGCGGAATAACGCCATCGACGGTGACCACTGATACATCGCTGTGCATAGTTGATGGCGCGTTGGCCCAACCTGTCAACAATGATGCACCTGACCCACTGCCGTGCAGCTGGGTCAAATCATTCTGGTCACCGACCGCAACTGGTAAAACCACTGCTTTGTCGGCCCAGCCATTGGACTTTATGTTCTTTACCAGATGTTGATAATTGTTCGGCAAAGGTTCGAACGCCCGGGTAAAGACACCATGGTGCAGAGCAGTACAGGTATAAAAACCCATATGTGCGCCGATATTCACGAACAAATCAATCTTGGGCATCAGGGATTGAAACAGCTCTACCTCGTCAGGTTCGAACGTGCCGTTTTGCATTTCGCGTAGCCCGTTAAACAGAAACCCGTAAGGCGTCATAACAGGGTCTTTGGCCAACCGCCTGCGCGCAATTCGGCGGCGGTTCATGGTGCGAAAATGAGCAAGTAAGTTCACGGGGCGTCTCCTGTTTCAACCTGTCTTAGCTAATGATCTTTAATCTGACCAGTTTTTTCCGAATGAATTGATTGGGACGGCGTTCTGATATAAGCCAAACAAACTGACAATGGGATAATTGATAATGACGCAAGACAGAGTAGTGATGTGTATGAAATGGGGCGACCTGTACTCGACTGACTATGTGAATCTTTTGTACCGCGCTGTTTGCGATCATTTGGACAAGCCGTTTCGGTTTGTTTGTCTGACGGAGAAACCCGAAGGCTTACTGCCCGAGATCGAGCATATCATGTACCCTGATTTGGACTTAGAACCCAAGCGATACAAGTCAGGCATCTGGCCAAAACTGGGCGTTCTTAGCGACAGTATTTCTGATCTAAAAGGCCGCTGTCTGTTCATTGATTTGGATTCGGTGATTGTTGGATCCCTAGAGCCATTCTTTGAGGCGGAGGGCGACCTAATTATGTTGGGTGCTGGGCGCAATTGGAAGCATCCTTACAGAAATCTAGAACCAGAAGCGATGTCCGGTGTCTTTGCCTTTGATGTCGGCAGTCAGCAATATATTCTGGATGCATTTATGGCCGACAAGGAAGCTGCGTTTGAGCAGTTCGCCAACGAAACCCAAGTCATCGGTCACTATGGGCGTAACATTACATTCTGGCCACAAAACTGGGTCGTAAGTTTCAAACGTCATTTGTGCCAACCGCCCTTTCTAGCATTCTTTCTTCAGCCGCGGCGACCAAAACCTGATGCACTGATTGTTGCATTTCACGGCGAACCCCGCCCAGTTGTGGTTGTGACCCACAAGGGCCCGCTTTGGATGAATTTTCCACGGTTCGTGCGGACACCTGTGACATGGGTGCGCGATTATTGGATTAAGTACGGATACAAGGGCTGAATCAGCCTTTGTTAGCTTTCCTGTTTTCTTTCCGCCTGCGATTCCACGCGCGTAACTTGTCGTATTTTTCGCGCGGGACAAACGCCTTTACCAGATCGTCAAACTTCTTTGATCTTTGTTTCTTGAGGCGTAATTTTTGTGTGGCGCGTTCGCCTTCTTCGATTAAGTCAGCATCAATACTTGTGTCCAGTTCGGCCGTTTTCACAATCGCCCAGCTGGGATAATTGCTGTAACGTGAATTGTCGAAATTCCCTTTGGTCAGCAGCAATTCCAAATTGTTCTTTTCGCAAATCGCATCAAGTACCTTTTGCAACAATGGGAAATCAGTGTGATAGTCATCTCCGGCCAAAATGCCACCAACTTTAACCTTGCGCGCCCAATCATGAATGGTTTTGCCACCCTCCATTCCTGTCGCCGCATAGCCATCGATGTAAAGAAAATCCAAACTATTGTCAGGGAATAGCGGCAAGGCTTCGTCGAAAGTCATGCGCAATAGGCTGTAATTCTCAAATATACCAACGGTAGCTAGTGCTTCCTTATATTGAGCGGTGTCATGAGTGTCGGCATACATATCTATGCCAAAGAATTTTTTGAACTTTCCACTGGCCACCATTGCCGCAGAATATTCGCCCGCAGCCACGCCAAGTTCGGCACCGATACAGTCTGTTTTGCCGTCCAGCAATGTGTGTAGATCAAACCGCGATGAATTTTCCAGTGAAGATTTCATAATGCCAGCCCATCCTTAACATGTATTTGTTTTGGCAATACGCTGTTCGGGTATGATTAATCAACTGTTTTAAGATGACTACGGGCGCAGTTGGATCGTGAATTCGGGCCCAACCCCATGAACCAAGTCACGCGGTTTAATGATGACGCCTGACACGTCATCTGGAATTTTCACACCTGACAGGCTACGTGTAAACGGTTGTTCGTTGATGTGTGGGTGCGCAAGAATTCGGTACCCCAGCTCGGTTCCGTCAGCCAGATATACACCCCAACCATTTGCGTAATGATCCCAGCCGGTATCTGCATGTTTCAGTGTTACATCGAACGACCAAGTTGAACCGGTGTTGCGCGCCTTTGCATCTACCACAACTGCGTCCCCCGCATAGGCGGCGCCGGAGATTAGAACTGTCAGTATTGCTAACCGTGTTATCATGTGCACAGCGTAACAAAGATGTGCGCAGATGTCATATCACAAAGAAAAGATCGGGCAGGCTTTTCTTTTCACCAGATGCGCGGTAATAGGCGCTGTTCTTGGTGCGTACCGTGCCAAGGGCTGTCCAAACTTTAATCTTAGGAGACCTAAAATGGGTTACCGTATTGTTGTCGTGGGTGCTACAGGAAATGTAGGTCGCGAAATGCTGAATATTCTTGATGAACGTCAATTCCCAATCGAAGAGCTGGCCGTGTTGGCAAGCCGCAGATCACTGGGAACGGAATGCATGCTAGGTGACAAAACGTATAAGACGGACGACTTGGACACGTTCGATTTTACGGGTTGGGACATTGCATTGTTTGCCGTTGGATCAGACGCTACTAAAAAATATGCACCGATTGCGGCCAAAGCCGGTTGTGTGGTCATCGATAACAGCTCGCTTTATCGTTATGACCCTGACGTGCCATTGATCGTGCCAGAATGTAACCCAGAAGCAATTCATGGTTATTCAAAGAAAAACATCATCGCAAACCCAAACTGTTCTACCGCACAGATGGTTGTGGCGCTAAAGCCCTTGCATGATCGTGCAAAGATCAAACGCGTTGTCGTGTCTACCTACCAGTCTGTATCTGGTTCAGGTAAAGAAGCGATTGATGAATTATGGAATCAGACCAAGGGCAAGTATGTGCCGGGTCAAGAAGTTGCGGCGAAAGCTTATCCCAAGGAAATCGCGTTTAACGTGATCCCGCATATTGATGTGTTCATGGAAGATGGATCGACCAAAGAAGAATGGAAAATGGTCGCCGAGACGAAAAAGATCGTTGATAAATCGATCAAGGTCACAGCGACATGTGTGCGTGTTCCCGTATTTGTCGGTCACTCTGAAGCGATCAACATCGAGTTTGAAGAGTTTTTGGATGAAGACGAAGCCCGCGATATTTTGCGCGAATCGCCAGGTATCATGGTGATCGATAAACGCGAAGACGGTGGGTATATCACACCAATCGAATGTGTTGGCGAGTATGCGACCTACATCAGCCGCATCCGTCAGGACAGTACGATCGACAATGGTATTAACCTATGGTGCGTCTCGGACAACTTGCGCAAAGGTGCGGCCTTGAACACGATCCAAATCGCTGAATTGCTGGGCCGCGAAGTTCTGAAAAAGGGCTGAGGCGTGCGGGCTCGTGCGATCTTACATTGAAAAGAAAAGGGTCAGGGGTTCCTCTGGCCCTTTTTTCATGCTTGAATTGCTTTAAGCATTTCAAAGGACTCGCATGAAATATATTTTGACAGTCGCCGCCCTATTCGTAGCCTCTGCAAGCTTTGCAGACAATTTCAACGCGACGTCTAAGGTGACCGCCGTCACGGCTTACGGTGCAGCAGGTGTGGCCACACGGCGCGCTGATTTGGATATTCCAGCCGGAACACATACGATTACATTACGTGGCTCAGGCCTTGCCGCTGCCTCAGAATTCTTAGAAACCATTTTTCCTGAAGGTGCCGACTTGCGATTGCTGTCGACGCAACTGAATTACGATAAATTGGAACCGAACCGCCCACCTAAATCTGCCGAGTATCAAGCAAAAGAGGCCGCGCTTGCCACAGCGCAGGCCCAGCTTGACGCGCTAGAAGAGCAGATCAATGTAGATCAAAGCACCATTTCGTCGGCGCAGTTGCGCATTCAATTTTTGCAAACGATGGCTGCCGGCAATAGGGGTGTTTTTGGTGAGGATAGCACAATAGACGCAGCGCAGGTCGACGGGTTGATCGGAAGTATGGGTGCGCAGATGCAGACAGCCCAGCAGCAGGAGAAGTCCGCACAAATCCGCATTGCGGCGCGCCAGCCAGAAAGGTCGGATTTGATCAATGCGCGCGATGATGCAGCGCAGTCTTTACTTGTGGTTACGCCAAACCCAAGTCGGGGCGATGCCGAGTTGGTTCTAACAGTCAAGACCGATACGGGCTTTAATGGCCCTTTGTTGATACGCACATTTGCACAGACGTACTGGCAACCGCATTATCGTTTGGCGCTGACCCAAACGGGCGACACAGGAGTTTTGCGCATCGAGCGAAAGGTGTTTCTGTCGCAAGCAACGGGTGAAGATTGGACGGACGTAACAGTATCATTATCAACGGCAGCACTTTCGCAAAGGCAATCTGCTAGTGAACCCTATTCCGATATCAAGCGTCTTATCAAACCTGAAGAACAGTATGGTAAACGCATGACCAGCGGAAGCCTTCAGAAGGATATGGCAAGCCCGCAGATGGATTCGTCTGATGTAATGGAAGTTGTATCCGAGGCGGGATCTTCTTTGGGGCTAACGCTCATAAAAGGCCAAACCATCGAATATCAGCTAACACAGCCCGTATCATTGCGGTCAGGGCGACAAGGTGGGTCATTGTTTGAACTGGACGCAACAGAAACCGTTGTCGACCTGTTTGCACAAGCGCATTCAGCCCAAGATGACAAAGCGTATATGTACGCGGAATTTGAAAATAAAACAGGCGGTAGCATCCTTGCAGGTAATGCCACAATTTATCGTGATGGCGCGTTTGTTGGCACTGGGCAATTTCCCTTAATTGTAAATGGCGACACCACGGATCTGGCACTTGGTCCTATCGACGGATTGCTGCTGGATCGTCGTACGGTCAGCCGCGAAGATGGCGATCGTGGGTTGATCAGCAGCTCTAACGCACGCGAATTGCGCTATGAGACCAAGATCGAAAGCTTGTTGGACTATGCGATTGATCTGCGTCTGTTTGATGTCGTTCCGACGTCCGAATCCGAAGACCTTGTGATCCGCGAATTCCTCTCGCCAAAACCAACACTACGCGATGTGGATGGCAAGCGTGGAGTGTTGCGCTGGGATGTTAATATCAAACCCGGCACAACAAAAATTCTAAAAACGGGTTACGATATGGTTTGGCCTGTGGATCAACAGCTGCGGTAACTAGATCTCGCGAAAAGTTCTGCTTGATGCATCATAGGCCTCTACATGGCCGTCTTTGATGTCCATCCAAACCCCGTGCAACGACAAGCCCTCGCTTTCGACCCGCTCGGCCACGAACGGGAATGTCATTAGATTCTCTAGTGACGTCACCACGCCTTCGCGTTCCAGCGCTGAAATTTGAGTCGCAGCATCACCGCCGCGTTCAGCTACGCGATCATAGCCAGGGCGCAGGATTTCCATCCATCGACCCACAAAACTACTGTCCAATTCCAGCTCTGGTGCGTTGCCTGAACACATGTCATGGCAGCCTTTGATACCGCCGCACAAAGAATGACCCATTACGATGATGTTGGTGACGCCAAGCGCGCCAACCGCATATTCCACAGCTGCAGATGTTCCGTGGTAGTCTTGGTTAGGCTTATAAGGCGGTACCAAATTGGCGATGTTACGGTGAATAAAAAACTCACCCGTTTCTGCGCCAAACACTGACGTTACATGAACGCGACTGTCGCAGCACGAAATCACCATCGTGCGCGGTGTCTGTCCATGATCCGCTAACTTTGCATACCATGCTTTGTTTTCGGCAAAAGTTGTGGCGCGCCAGCCGTGGTAACGGCCAATTAAACTGGATGGCAACGGTTTTGCATGTTTCATGGCGGATCGTCCTTTTGAGTTGCGCTAAGTTTCCTAAATTTTGAGGAAATTTACAAGCGAAAGACGCGCGCGTCCTAAGCTTGCGTTTACCTGCCATGTCTAGACACAACATCTCATAGCAAGGAGTGGTGGGGTTATGAAATCTACCGTAAAGACTGTGGCGTTACAAAGCAGGCCGCAGAATGTTGTTTCAATGAATCCGCGAGGAGTGCCGCGCATGGATCTAAACTCAATCGCGGCCTTGCGCCAGGAACTAGGGCAAAATGACAGCCAAGAAATAGTCGAGCGCGCTGCGTTCGAACTGTCCGACAGATTATACCTGTTGAACCTTGCCATGTCCGAGAAAGACCATGATCAAGTTGGCCGCATGGCAAAATCCATCGTCGCGATTAGTGACCAAATTGGCCTGACAGAGTTCTCAATTGCGGCACGCAACCTGTCAGAGTGTATTTTACTATGTGACGTAAATGCCATAGCCGCGGTGCACGCCCGCGTGGCCAACGTTGGTGAGATGTCTTTAGTCTATGCAGTAGAGCTGTGCGAAATACCAATCTAACAGACGCTTGCGAACTACGTGGAAAAAGCTAGGCTGGGTTCAGAAACGGAGCCAGCCTATGAACGTAAAATTTGCCTCAAAAACTGCCAAAGCAATTCCTGTTCATGTGATTGAATCAGGACAATTAAGGGCGTGGTTAAAAACAGCGCCGAAAGGTGCGCAAACTTGGGTCAAATCGGCTGGATTTACCGCACGCTTGGGGCAGGTTTTGCTTTTACCAGACGCCCGTGGCGGTATCGCAAAGGTTCTTGCCGGATGGGGTGATGATGCAGCAAGGGCACGTGGTCGTCTGCATATGGCCAGAATCGCGACTAAGTTGCCTAAAGGTTCTTATGAAATTGTATCGGGACTGAAAGCCAAGGATCATTCCGAGGCGGCGCTAGCGTGGCTATTGTCCAGTTATGCGTTTGACAAATACACCGCAAAGTCGGGATCAGTGGCTAAGCTAAAACCGCACAAATCTGTTGATCGGACGCATATCACGGCGCAAGCTGAAGGCGATTTCCTGACCCGTGATTTAATCAATACCCCGACCAATGATATGGGGCCAGATCAACTTGAATCAGCGTTCAAAAAATTGGCAAAGCAGCATTCAGCTACGGTCAAAGTAATCAAAGGGGACGCGCTGTTGAAACAAAACTTCCCTTTGATCCACGCAGTTGGTCGCGCGTCGGATCAAGCACCGCGATTGCTGGATATGGTCTGGGGCAAAGACAGTGATCCAAAAGTGACATTGGTTGGCAAGGGCGTGTGTTTCGACACAGGTGGTTTGAATATCAAACCAGGCGCCTCAATGGGGTTGATGAAGAAAGATATGGGCGGGTCCGCGCATGTAATCGGATTGGCGCATATGATCATGACGCTTGGCCTAAAAGTACGGTTGAGAGTGCTAGTACCTGCTGTTGAAAACTCAATCTCTGCCGGCGCGTATCGTCCAAAAGATATCCTAACTAGCCGTAAAGGTATGACAGTTGAAATTAACAATACAGACGCCGAAGGGCGTTTGGTGTTGGCGGATGCGCTGGTGCTTGCAGATGACGAGAAACCAGATCTGCTGGTGTGTAACGCGACTTTAACCGGTGCTGCGCGCGTGGCGATGGGCCCTGATGTGACGCCGTTTTTTACCGATGATGACAAATTGGCAAAGCAGATCGAAAAAGCGGCAGGCCTGCAGGCCGATCCATTGTGGCGATTACCGTTTTGGGAACCCTATGAGGCGATGATCGAACCTGATCAGGCCGATCTGGACAATGCCCCGAGAGGCGGGTTTGGTGGTGCGATCACCGCTGCACTGTTCCTGCGTCGCTTCGTCGAGAAAACTGATAGTTTTGTGCATGTGGATATGTATGGCTGGACTCCGTCACCATTACCAGGTCGCAGCAAAGGTGGCGCATGTCAATCCGCGCGCGCCATGTTGGCGGTATTGGAAACACGATATGGCTGAGCAGTTTCGCGTTATCACCCCAGTTGCCAACCTGTTTGACGCCCACGGAAAATTGGATCGACAGTTGTTATTTGGCGAAGGGTTTGATGGTGTCCTGAACGGTGGTCATGTT
>CALDZS010000359.1 GCA_937944065.1 uncultured Amylibacter sp.
TGAGTGAACCCGTTATAGGCATCAGTGCCGCCGCCTATAACCATCTCGCCTTTGTCAGATTGCGACATATATCCGTGCACTGTGTTGGCCATGACAACCACGTCCATACAAGGTTTGATCGGTTCAGATACCAATGCTTGCAAGGGTACAGATTCGAGCGGCAGGCGGAAACCGCCCAGATCAGCCAGATGGCCAGAGTTACCAGCAACGACCATGCCCAATTTCTTACATTTGATCGCACCTTTGGTGGTTTGCACACCAGTGACTTTGCCGCCAGCCTGATCAATACCGGTGACTTCGCATTGCTGGATAATATCCATACCCATGTCAGAACAAGCACGGGCATAGCCCCACGCCACCGCATCATGACGCGCTGTTCCGCCACGCGGCTGCCATAGACCACCCAGAACAGGATAACGCGGGCCAGCCAGTTCGATAATCGGTACCAGCTGTTTAACCTTTTCAGGGCCAATATACTGCGTTTCAACACCTTGCAGATTGTTTGCATGCGCCGTGCGTTTGTATCCGCGAATTTCAGATTCGGTTTGCGCCAGCATGATCACACCACGCGGTGAGAACATGATGTTGTAGTTCAAATCTTGGCTGAGTGTTTCATATAGGCCGCGTGCTTTTTCATAAATCGCCGCAGACGGGTCTTGCAGATAGTTAGATCGAATGATGGTAGTGTTGCGGCCAGTGTTGCCACCGCCCAGCCAACCTTTTTCGATGATCGCTACATTGGTGATGCCGAAATTCTTGCCCAAATAATACGCAGTGGCCAACCCATGTCCACCTGCCCCAACGATAATCACATCATATTCCGCCTTGGGCGCGGGCGAACGCCAAGCACGCTCCCATCCAGTGTGGTAACGGGCAGCTTCGCGCGCGATGGCAAATGCAGAATAGCGTCTCATGAGAATCCTCGGGTGTTGGGATTGGTCCAATTCGCGAACGATATGGTATTTATGGATAAATTTCAATTCTAGGGCGCGGCAAAAACTGGTGATTTAACGACATCTGCTACGATGCAATCAAGGACTGAAATGATTGATATAGGCCAAAGCATCTGGAATATCGAATAAGAACGATATCAAGATGATCACCGTCATGAGGAACGCCCAGATGCGAAACCGCAAGCTGAGGTTTTGATCCAGAAATGGGCGTTGCATCAGCAAAATAATCAGAGCAGGCGTCCAGCAAATAATGTGCCAAAGGGCAATACCGCCACTGAGCAAAGGCAAGCCCAAGGCGTTAAAAACCAACTCGCCTGTTGCCATCATAGCGATAAATCCGCCCACGGCCCATCGTGCCGCTTTGTGATAGCGCAAAAAGAATATGCCCGCGGCAAATGTCGCCATCATCAATGCAAGCCACAACTTCAGAAGTATAGGCGCAGCCTGCATTGCTGCACCGTCAAATACCTCTAGCGGTTGATGTCCGCTCGGATAGTTAACTTGCGCAAACGCGGCCGCGCTTGCCAAAGTTGCGCCGACGAATGCAAATATGCTGGTGATATTGCTTTTCATGAAATTGCTCCCTGCAGTCTCGCTTGCTAGATTTAGGTTTATTTGCGTCCCAGACAGAGGTATGCGGGGCACATGGCAGTATTTGATACATTCGAAGATTTTGCAACGGCTTTGCCCCGTGGATCGTCCTTGCTAGGGCTGGACCTGGGTGACAAAACGTTGGGTGTCGCGGTGTCGGACACGATCTGGTCGGTTGCGACCCCGCGTGAAACGATTAAGCGTAAGAAATTCGGCCTAGATGCGGATGCCTTGGATGTGATCATCACACAGGCAACGGCGGGCGGATTGATCCTTGGGTTACCCAGAAACATGGACGGGTCCGAAGGGCCGAGATGCCAGAAGACCCGCGCCTTTGCCCGCAATTTGTCTGGACGTTGTGCGTTGCCCATAGGGTTCTGGGACGAACGCTTATCATCTGTTGCCGCCGAACGCGCGATGCTAGAGGCGGACATGTCGCGCGCCAAACGCGCGATCGCTATTGACCATGTCGCCGCCAGCTTTATCCTGCAAGGCGCGCTGGATCGTTTGGCGCACCTGAGGCCACTATGAATGAATTTGACGAAGTTTGGAAACGTGAAGAGGTCGAAAGCCCGTGTGTTAAACTGTGCGTGATCCACGAGAAATCAGGGTTATGTATGGGATGCTACCGCTCGCGATATGAAATCGCTGGATGGTCGCGACTGACACCGGAAGCGCGCACAGATTTAATGCAGGTGCTGCCAGAGCGCGCGCCGCTGGTCAAAGGTTCGCGACGAAAACGCAGATCTTAACACTTGGCCGATAATCTCAATCGTCCGCGCACGCAAAAAAATTCCTGATATTTCTTCTATTTAAATGTTGGGGGTTGGGATGGCCAATTGCAGCCGTTTTGATAGTGGCGTTAGTGAAACTTGAACCAGGTTATCAACCCCTTATGGGATTGGCGCGGCTGGACTTTGCCATCACGAACAACACAACATCGCTGTTGGCAACACTTTTTTGTGGTTTGATCCGCCTATCCTGCGCACCCATTTGAATCGTCAATCGTCTTTTGGTATCTGACTTCATATGCGCTGCCAATTTTTGCGGCCTTATCAGTTATAATCTCTTCGATTTTCTTCACAAAACGTTTTGAGTTTTATGCTTCAGTTATCAGCTTAACTACACCTGTAGCCAGCTTGACAGATTACCATCCCAAAACGGCCGAAAATAGGCAATGGTGCGATGTGAAACATTCGACGCCGACCATGGAGCCACACCATGTATCGCAAATCGATGCGCAAGGTAGGACTGCCCGACAGATGCGTGAACTTCGACCCGCTGACACATCTGAAACACCGTGCGCCTTGTTTCTTGATAAACTTCGGTCAAATCAACCTCCGCCCACGTATTTGGATCAAGATGCGCCAATTGCTCGGACAGCATTTGCGCCATGATGATATGTGACCCCTCCCAAATAACAAAAGGCGACGCTGTTTTGGGTACATCATTCAACGGCAGTCCCAAAATGAATCCATGGAATTCTTGCATAAAACGACGGCCATTTATTGGTTTCAATCCATCCAAATGCGCCGCATCTCTGTATCGTCTAAATCGATACTGCCCGTCGCTTTCACCCACATCGCGCAGCGGATAATTGGGATACATTGTCGAAACTTGACCCGGCCCCCAATCGAATTCGCGACCTGGCATAAGTGCGCGACAGAAATCAATTGGCGCGCCAGCGAATGCTGGCCCCGTTTCTAAACAGCCATCCGCATCGTTTCCCAAAACATCTGCACCAACGAACCACGTACCGTCAGCACGCAACCATTTGGCTTGTAGATCTGGATCAGCAGCGCGGCGCGCGGCAATCGGTGCCGCGTGATGCGCCCATGCCGCTACCTGTGCGTCTGTATCAAATAATTGCCATCCACGGGTCTCGAACATGGATCGGCTCACCCG
>CALDZS010000360.1 GCA_937944065.1 uncultured Amylibacter sp.
CGCCTGCCGCATCAGCGATTGAAATGGCCGAAGCGTTTTTGAAAGATCAAAAACGTTTGTTGCCATGTGCGGCACATGTTGCTGACGCTTACGGCATCAAAGACACTTATGTTGGCGTACCGACAGTGATCGGTGCCGGCGGTATCGAGCGTGTGGTTGAAATCAAGTTGAACAAAACAGAACAAGCAGGATTTGATAATTCTGTGAACGCTGTTGCAGGCTTAGTTGAAGCTTGCAAAGAAATCGATGGTTCATTGGCATAATCGCCGAACCCACAATCAATTCGAAGGCGCAATGGGAAACCGTTGCGCCTTTTGGTTTTCTAGCCAGCCGCAATCACGTCTGATGATCCGTTTGATATCTTGCCTGGCTCGGCAGGACCTAAAAACACTGCGTATCAAAGGCCCACAAATTTGGATCCGACCGGTGCCGCGCGATGTACACTGAACCACCATCGCCCCACCAGCATTTTGATTTGTCTTCAGAATTTATCTGAAGGGCAAATTCAAAATCCGCCCCGTCTTCGCGATAATCCCACCAAGGTTCTGATTGAATGCAGCTTGGCCAGCCACCAATTTTTGTACGCCATACCCCATCAATGCCATCTTGATCATAGAAATCGCCAATTCCCAATGCATCAAAATCGATAGGCATTGTGTCATGCGTGGGATAATCGGTGCTAGGATCGTCGTTCCAACGGGCTTCGAAAGGTAAAAACGAAGAACCGTGATCGGGAACTACGGCGGGTTGCAGCGCATCAAGATCCCGATAATATCTTATGAAAAAGGGAGAATTCGGCACTTTGTCTGACGAGTTAGAAATAACATTGCCCGCCAACATGCAATCTTCGGCGACAAAAACTTGTATCATCGAAAGATCCGTCAAGTTCGCAGGTACAAACGGCGCTTTCGTCAAGTTTAGTTGACACACTGGCCAAAGAGATTTTCCATTATGTGTTGGCCAAACCTCGTCCGACTTGATCACCCGTATTTCACCAAAATACGACGCAGTCTGTTCCCCAGAAGGACGGAAACCTCCTATGTTTAGCACGCTGGTGGGCTTGGTGACCAATTGCCGCCAATCGGATGGCGCAGAGGAAGGGGCATCATTTTTACGTCTCATAAAATTTGGCGCTTTCCTGTTCTATTTCACCTAGGTTTTTTAACGATACGATGGGTTTGCGCGGATGCCAACGCGTGCATTGCCCGCAGACGTGTCCTGTCGCCTTCACTTAACGACAATTGATTTGGCAGATGTAGCCCGTTTAAGTGAAAGAATGTGTCTTCATTTACGTTGTGATCACAAATAAAAATCATGTGATCACAAAACTCGAGAAAAGAGTGTTTTTAGGTGTTTTCCTATAAATAGCCTTTTGTCCCTCGGGTTTATATGCTTCACTTTGTTAAATTCCAGATCAAAGCGGAGCTTTTGCTATGAACATCCACGAATACCAAGCCAAACAACTTCTCAAAGCCTATGGCTGCCCAATCTCTGATGGGCGTGTTGTCATGGCAGGCGACGATGCTGCCGCAGCGGCGGCTGAATTGGATGGCCCACTTTGGGTGGTCAAAGCGCAAATTCACGCGGGTGGTCGCGGCAAAGGGTCGTTTAAAGAGGCCGCCGCTGGCGATCAAGGTGGTGTTCGCCTGACGAAATCCGTCGAAGAAGCAGCGGCTGCAACCGCGGCCATGTTGGGGAAAACTCTGGTCACACATCAAACGGGTCCAGCAGGCAAGCAAGTGAACCGCATTTATATAGAAGATGGATCAGGCATCGAAACAGAACTGTATCTGGCCGTTCTGATCGACCGTGTGACGTCACGCATCGCGTTTGTCGCCTCGACTGAAGGTGGGATGAACATCGAAGAAGTAGCCGAAGAGACCCCTGAAAAAATCATCACTGTTACAATAGACCCGTCTGCTGGCTTTACCAAAGCAAACGGCAAAGAGGTAGCTAGCGCGCTTGGCCTAAAAGGCGGGCAAGTCGATGAATGTATTGAATTGACCCAAAACCTGTACCGTATGTTCGTTGAAAAAGACATGGATATGCTGGAAATCAATCCGCTGATAGTCACCGACGCGGGCACGCTGAAATGCCTAGACGCAAAAATGGGGTTCGACGGCAATGCCATGTTCCGCCAGCCAGATATCTTGGCACTGCGTGACGAAACCGAAGAAGATCCCAAAGAATTGGAAGCGTCGAAATACGACCTCAGCTATATCGCGCTGGACGGTGAAATCGGCTGTATGGTCAACGGTGCTGGTTTGGCAATGGCAACCATGGATATCATCAAGCTGAAAGGCGCTGAGCCTGCAAATTTCTTGGATGTTGGTGGCGGGGCCACAACTGAAAAGGTGACTGCGGCGTTCAAAATCATCACCTCTGATCCACAGGTAAAGGGTATTTTGGTGAATATCTTTGGCGGGATCATGCGCTGCGACGTCATTGCGGAGGGCGTTGTCCAAGCCGTGCAAGAGGTTGGTCTGAAAGTACCTTTGGTGGTGCGTTTGGAAGGCACGAAAGTGCAAGAAGGCAAAGACATTATCAACAACTCGCCACTAGATGTAATTGCTGCGGACGATCTGGATGATGCGGCCGAAAAAATTGTTAAGGCTGTTAAAGGATAGTGGCCAAAAATATGCGAAATGCTCTTAAATATCTGGTTTTGACCGCGACGGCGGTGACAGCCCTGTCTACACCGATCATCGCACAGGACACCAAGTCAGAGGTCAATCCAGACCCTGTCTACGTGTTCAATCGCACATGCTATGCGCAGGTTCCAAATGTCGAGGCGATCCGCACCATGGCGACCAAGCTTGCTTGGCGTGCAATGAACAATGATGAATTGGAAGAATTCAAAAACTCGGACAATCCAACATCACTGGATGGTTGGGATGTCCAAGTCGGCGAGCGCCTGTTCCGTGTCGGTGTTACCCAATCAGGGCTAAGTCCGAAATTGACAGCCTCGTTCCCTGATTTTGCCAACGGCGTCGCGACATCTTGTTCGTTGGTCTTGGATGATCAACAAGACGGCGACCTGTTATTGGCAAATATGCAGACTTTGGCTGGCAAAGATCCAATTAGCGCTGACGTTCCAGAGGGTTTGTTACGCACAACAACTTGGGGCGGTGGCAACGACGATTTGAAAGTATTCTTATTCGCCAAAGTTCCCGCCACAGGCAAAGGTGGCTTACTGAACGTCACGATATTGCAAAGGTAACAAGGAGCGCTGATCCGTGAAACTCTCTTCGACTATTCTTGGCCTTATGATTGCCGCTGGCATCACCGCCTGCACGACGCCTGAAGGCACGGTCAAGCTGGGCGAAGTCGATGTGAACATGGAGAACGCTGAAGCAATCGGCGAAAAAGCCATTGATACTGCCATGAACAACACCAGCTATACCCAAGCGGTGAACAGTTTGGCAAAATACTGCCGCATGAAAAGGATTAATGTGGCCTCGGTTCAAAAAGCGCTAAAGGCTGACGGGTTTCTAAGCGTCGGAAAACGCAAACGTGACAACGTCGAAGTCTTCATGCACCCCGATGGCCGCCCCGTCATGGGCACAGCAACGGGCAACGGCAAACAACCTGGATGCGTGGTGATGATGGCAAAAGACCAAGCACAAACAGCCCCCGTCGACGCATTGCTGCGAAAAAAGATGTTTTCAAACCTAGAACGTCTGCCGTTTAAGCTCCCCAAAACCGCTGGCGCGTGGATTGTAGATGGCAATGACAAGAACCTAATCATTCTGGTGAAAGACCGCAAAAGCGCGGGTATCGCCTATATCACAGGCTAGCCTATCTGGGTTGGTTAAACAAAATTAATAGAACAAAAGCAAAGGCTTAAAACCATGTCGATCCTCATCAACAAAGACACAAAAATCATCGTCCAAGGTCTGACTGGTAAAACGGGCACCTTCCACACGGAACAAGCCATCGCATATCACGGCACCCAAATGGTCGCGGGTACTCATCCGAAAAAAGGCGGAACCGATTGGACGTCTTCAAATGGTGACATCCGCCCGATCTATGCCACAGTGGCCGAGGCAAAGGAAAAAACAGGTGCCAACGCTTCGGTAATCTATGTCCCCCCTGCAGGTGCCGCCGCTGCGATCCTAGAGGCAATTGACGCAGAAATCGAATTGATCACGTGCATCACCGAAGGTATTCCAGTGATGGATATGGTCACCGTAAAAGACCAATTGGACAAATCCAAATCGCGACTGGTTGGCGGCAACTGCCCTGGCCTGCTGACCCCAGAAGAGTGCAAAATCGGCATCATGCCTGGATCAATTTTCCAAAAAGGATCGGTAGGGGTTCTGTCCCGCTCTGGTACGCTGACATACGAGGCGGTTTACCAAACCACCCAAGCAGGTCTGGGCCAAACAACTGCGGTTGGCATCGGGGGCGATCCGATCAAAGGCACAGAGTTTATTGACGTGTTGGAACTGTTCTTGGCCGATGACGAAACCCAATCGATCATTATGATCGGTGAAATTGGCGGATCAGCCGAAGAAGACGCAGCGCAATTCCTGATCGACGAGGCCAAAAAGGGCCGCAAAAAACCAGTCGCTGGTTTCATCGCAGGCCGCACCGCCCCTCCAGGCCGTCGTATGGGTCATGCTGGTGCAATCGTTGCGGGCGGCAAAGGCGGTGCCGAGGATAAAATCGAGGCCATGCGCGCCGCTGGTATCATCGTGTCAGACAGCCCCGCTGGTTTGGGCGAGGCTGTGCTGAAAGCGATTGGGTAACTTAGATGGGATTTGTTGGGACTAACATATGACCAATCCTCTCCACCATATCTACAATGGTCTGTCCAAGACTTTTGACTATTCGGGCCGCGCTAGTCGGTCTGAATATTGGTGGACATTTGGGTTCATGTTGTTGTTCACCAGCATTTGGCAATCTCTGTTATTCCTGACCATCTTTGACAAAATCGACAATCGTGCCTTTGCAGGCGGGTTCACTATGGAAACGTTTCCGATTGCTCTGGTGCTCAACATCTCTTTCTTGATTTTCACGCCAACCATGCTCGCGCTTGTCGCCCGCCGCTTTCAAGATCGCGGTTGGTCTGGACGTTGGTTCAAATACATCGCCTATTTCACAATGTCTGCATTTGTGTGTTTTTTAATCGCAATCGGTGGGTATGTGACACAGATAGAGGCCGCTGCCCTATATGGTTTGGGCGCAGGCATCTATTTCAGTATCATCCCATATCTGTCTATCGTGTGGACAACTTGGGCAGGCTTTGCGCGCCCACAACCCGCAGATAATTCATACGGCCCTAACCCACTGGAGGTTTCATCATGACCGAACATCCATCCAACGATCAATTCCACGCATTGTCTTTTTTACAAGGGCATAACGCGGAATATATTGAACAGTTATATGCGCAATATGTGGCTGACCCAAGCTCCGTCGATGCAAGCTGGCAAGAGTTTTTCAAAGAACTTGGCGACGATAGTGCGGATGTCACGGCAGAGGCACAAGGTGCCACATGGAAACGCCCAGACTGGCCACCTGCACCAAAGGATGATCTGACAGCGGCATTGGATGGTCAATGGGCCGACGATCCCGCACAGGCTGCCGGGAAAATTAAAAAGAATGCGGCGCAGGCGGGCAAAGTCCTGTCCGATGCCGATGTACAACAAGCGGTTTTGGACAGCATGCGCGCCTTGATGATCATCCGTGCCTACCGCATCCGCGGTCATTTGATCGCTGATCTTGATCCACTAGGTATGCGCGCCAACGCAGCCCATCCAGAACTGGACCCGAAATTCTATGGTTTTCAAGATGCGGACATGGATCGTCCGATATTCTTGGACAACGTGTTGGGAATTCAGACCGCCCCGATGCGCGAAATTGTTCAAAAACTAAAGAAAACATACTGCGGTACTTTTGCTCTGCAATACATGCATATTTCCGATCCAGAACAGGCTGGTTGGTTAAAGGAACGGATCGAAGACTATTCCAAAGAAAACTTCTTTTCCACCGAAGGGCGCAAAGCCATTTTGAACAAGATGGTCGAGGCCGAAGGGTTTGAGAAATTCTGC
>CALDZS010000361.1 GCA_937944065.1 uncultured Amylibacter sp.
TAAAACTGACATCGAAATCGCGCGCGAAGCCAATAAGATCCAAATTCAGGACATTGGCGCAAAGCTGGGCATCCCTTCAGAGCATTTGCTGCCTTTTGGCCATGACAAAGCAAAGGTCAGCGCAGAGTTTATCAAAGCGCAGAAGTCCAAAGAAGACGGCAAACTGATCTTGGTCACTGCGATCAACCCAACACCCGCTGGTGAAGGTAAGACGACCACGACTGTTGGTTTGGGTGACGGGCTAAACAAAATCGGCAAGAACGCTGCAATCTGTATCCGTGAAGCGTCACTTGGCCCTTGCTTTGGCATGAAGGGCGGCGCTGCTGGTGGCGGTATGGCACAAGTTGTGCCGATGGAAGACATGAACCTGCATTTCACAGGCGACTTCCACGCGATTACGTCAGCGCATAACCTGCTGTCTGCAATGATCGACAACCACATCTATTGGGGTAACGAGTTGGAAATCGACCAACGCCGTGTTGTATGGCGTCGCGTTGTTGACATGAACGACCGTGCGCTACGCGACATCGTGACGTCGCTGGGTGGCGTGTCTAACGGTTTCCCACGTCAGTCTGGTTTCGACATCACAGTTGCATCTGAAGTTATGGCGATCTTGTGTCTCGCTTTGGACATCGAAGATTTACAAAAACGTCTGGGCGACATCATCGTGGCTTACCGTCGCGATCGCACCCCAGTTTATGCACGTGACATCAAAGCGGATGGCGCGATGACAGTTCTGCTGGCACAAGCCATGCAACCAAACTTGGTGCAAACATTGGAAAACAATCCAGCCTTCGTGCATGGCGGCCCGTTCGCCAATATTGCACACGGTTGTAACTCTGTTGTGGCGACCACAACGGCGTTGAAACTGGCGGACTATGTTGTCACAGAAGCAGGCTTTGGTGCCGATCTGGGTGCCGAGAAATTCCTAAACATCAAATGCCGCAAAGCAGGGATTGCGCCTAGCGTGATCGTACTGGTTGCGACTGTGCGTGCGATGAAAATGAATGGTGGTGTTGCCAAGGCTGACCTAGGTCCAGAGAATGTGGCTGCGGTAAAAGATGGGTGTCCAAATTTGGGTCGCCACATCGAAAACCTTAAATCATTCGGTGTACCTGTTGTGGTTGCCATCAACCATTTCGTCACCGACACAGATGCTGAAGTGCAAGCCGTGAAAGATTTTGTGGCCGAACAAGGTGCCGAGGCAATTTTGTCCAAGCATTGGGAATTTGGATCAGAAGGGTCTAAAGACTTGGCAATCCGCGTGGCCGAAATCGCCGATGCGGACATGGCTAACTTTGCACCGATCTATCCAGATGATATGCCATTGTTCGAAAAAATGGAAACCATCGCCAAACGCATCTACCGCGCTGACGAAGTTCTGGCCGACAAGAAAATTCGCGATCAGTTGAAACAGTGGGAAGACCAAGGATATGGCGATCTGCCAATCTGTATGGCGAAAACGCAATACAGCTTTAGCACCGACCCAAACCTGCGCGGCGCACCAACGGGTCATTCGGTTCCCGTGCGCGAAGTTCGCTTGTCAGCGGGTGCTGGTTTCATCGTAGCAATCTGCGGCGAGATCATGACAATGCCAGGTCTGCCACGTGTGCCAAGCGCAGAGGCGATCATGTTGAACGAAGCGGGCGAAATCGACGGCTTGTTCTAAGCAAAGTTTCTAATAATGTCGGCGCGCGGGGCATTGAACCCCGCGCGCCGATACGCCATCCAAGGCGTGGTTGCAATTTGAGGGAATACTATGACTGCTAAAATTATCGACGGTAAAGAATTCGCCGCCAACGTTCGCGCGCAAGTGGCGACACATGTAGTGCGTCTGAAGGAAGAACATGGGATAACGCCAGGCTTGGCTGTTATCCTGGTCGGCGAGGACCCTGCATCCGAAGTATATGTGCGCAACAAGGGCAAACAAACAGTCGAGGTCGGCATGCACTCTGTCGAGCATAAGTTGGATGCGGACACGACGGAAGAGGCGTTGTTAGCGTTGATTGATCAGTTGAACACTGATCCTGCGATCCACGGTATTCTGTGTCAGTTGCCCCTACCAAAACATCTGAATGAAGAGTTGGTGATCAACTCTATCGTGCCAGAAAAGGATGTGGATGGGTTCCACATTTCAAACGTTGGTATGCTATCGACGGGTCAGAAGTCTATGGTGCCGTGTACGCCGCTTGGCTGTTTAATGATGCTTCGTGATCATCATGGCAGCCTCTCTGGGCTGAATGCGGTCGTTGTCGGCAGATCGAATATTGTCGGCAAACCGATGGCTAACCTTTTGCTGCGAGACAGTTGTACGGTAACCATCGCCCATAGCCGCACAAAAAATATAGAGGAACTGTGCCGTGGGGCCGACATTGTGGTGGCCGCAGTTGGCCGGCCAGAGATGATTACAGGCGATTGGATCGGCAAAGGTGCCACGGTCATAGATGTTGGCATCAACCGCATTCCGCATCCAGAAAAAGAAGGCAAACACAAGCTGGTTGGCGATGTTCACTTCGCCAGCGCTTCACAGGTTGCAGGTGCTATTACACCTGTTCCGGGCGGTGTGGGGCCAATGACGATTGCGTGCTTGTTGGCGAACACCGTCACAGCCTGTTGTCGTATCAATGGGTTGGCGGAACCAGAAGGACTGACTGCATAGTTGAATAGATCACGGGCATCGAACGAAATACGCCGAAAGCCTTAGGGGCCTTCGGCGTTATTTTTTTCGGCCTCTATACGGTAATCCAAAAAGAAAGTTGCAAGTGAGCCTAATTCGGATTTCTGCAACTTAGCCAGTCTGCGTTTGCCAGTTCTCGCATCCAGTATGCCAAGAACCTGAACAATTGGGCTGTCATGAGTAAGCATTTGATCAATCGCTATGTTTAATGATTCAAACATGCAGATGTGTAGGTCAAATCTGGAAAACTCACCTCGTTCAACTAAATTA
>CALDZS010000362.1 GCA_937944065.1 uncultured Amylibacter sp.
TTCCTAAATTGTTTAGCCACCCAAAGTTGCGGTTGAATTTTGAAGTAACCTAGCTGTTTCAAAGTGTAACTATCGGGTTTAGCCGGGCAGGCGGCACAACTCTCGGCTAAATATGATGTGGAATGCTATCTATGTGGGACACAACTGGCTGCCAGTGCGGCGTCGCCAATGTCTGCTTTTCTGGTACTTGGACGCTGGGACATCACATCGACGCAGTGGCCCAGTAAAAACTTTAAGTTCTGCGCAGGCCGACGCAATCCAGTTCCCACCATAATTCACGATAGACGAGAGTGCCTGTCATTGCCTTCTCGTATGATGGCAGTCGCACCATTTGCAAAGCGGCTTCTGGTATTCGTAAGGATGGCGATCGAATGCCATGGTCTTTTGATGGCTCAAAACCACGCGGACCATAGAATGCGGGGTTTCCCTCCAAAAACAAGATCGGGGCCGTGGTGACGCTCGCTTCCTCGACTGCCCTGGCAATAAGAGCGGTTCCAATCCCATTTCCATGAGCGGCGGTAAGGACACCAAGCGGCGAAAGTACGAGAATGTCGATCAAACGGTCAGGGGCATCAAGCCAGCTATGCGAAAGCATAACGTGACCTAGCACCTCCCCTGACGGGCTTTGAGCGACAAGCGAAGTCGTTGCAAAAGGGGCGTCAAGGTGTCGAAGTCTTGGAACAAGAGATGCGATGCTTTCATCGCCTTTGAACGCGTCGTGATGGAGTTCTGAAATAGCATCCACGTCGCTGGAAGTTTCAGCACGGATAAAATAGTTGATGGTCATTGGTTGGTTCTCGTCGATAGTTGGAAACGGAAAACGCCCTCACTTCTGGCAAGGTTTTGCATCGTGACGCGATCAATACATCACATCAGAAGCTTGCTACATTCTCTAACATCAACCTCTCCCTCATCGAGCGATTCGTCATAAGTGCGGTTGAGTGATAGTCGTCTGGCGATGGAATGATGGCAAGTGGGGTGTTCTATGTGACAAATGACTTTTGTTTTGCTCAACCGTAAAATCGAAAAAATGCAGTCCGTCATGAGTTGCCAGAACTGCAATTTGTGCGACACGGATGAACAGTTTACAACGTCAGCGGAACCAAAGCATACGACAGCAAGATATGATCAGCTGCCCTCGGCTTTTTCCAACACGCGCTTTGCGCGGCGCGCGGCGACAAGGCTGATCCAGACCAGCCCGATGATCATGCTAATTGACACAGCATAAGCCAAAAGGACTTCGGTTGCGTATTTTCCAAGATCAATCATTTGGCACCTCGCGCGACTAGCGCGCTGGCGCGACGTAGGCGAATTTCGGTACGCGTACGCAACAAGACCAGCGTTATGAATAACAGAATGAACGCAATGATGCAGATCATCAGGGGATAAAAGAACGCGTCATGCACATGCTGTTCTTTGTCCAACGACAGGGACGCGCCTTGATGTAGGCCTTGTGACCAAAAGTTTACGGCATAACGCGACATCAGCGCAAAGACTGATCCGACCATGCACAGGATGGACGTCAAATCAGCGGCCATGTCGCTGTCTTCGATGGCGGACCAAAGAGCGATATAACCGAAATAGAAAACCAACAAGATCATGAAGGCGGTCAGACGCGGGTCCCACGCCCAATAGGTTCCCCACATAGGTTTGCCCCAGATAGCACCCGTTGCAATCGCGATTAGTGTCATGGTGATACCAATAGGGGCAGCGGCCTTGGCGGCCAGCGCGGAGACGTGATGGCGGCGCACCAGCCAGATCAGGGATGCAACCAACATCATTACCCATGCATTGATCGCCATCATTGCGGCGGGGACGTGCAAGAAGATGATTTTGACCGTCGATCCCTGTTGATAATCGTCAGGTGTGAAAAAGAACCCCCAGATCAGGCCAGTGATCAGCAGACATGCGGAAAGAACCGTCAGTGTTGGCAGGACACGGCCTGACAGCGCCATGAATTTCACTGGATTTGCATATTGCCAAAGCGACATGTGGATTCCTTACCTTTCGCGTCTTTTACTTTAGCGCCGCGCGCAACGCCAGCCCTGCGGCAAAGGGCATCACCACGATGCTGAACAGGCTGATTGCGGCCAAAATCATCAGTGCTGATGTGGCCGGCAAGTTGACGGATGCGCGGGTGACGGTTTGCGCACCAAAGATTAGGGTCGGGATGTACAGTGGCAGAACGAGTAGCGACAATAACAGCCCGCCACGTTTTATGCCTACGGTCAGCGCTGCCCCGAATGTGCCGATAAAACTAAGTGCGGGCGTGCCACATAGCAGGCTGGCAATCAGCCATCCATATAGGTCAGCGGGCAAAGATAACAAATATCCAAGCGGGGCCGCGACAAGCGTCAATGGTAATCCTGTGGTGATCCAGTGCGACATGGCTTTGGCCGCAGCAATACCTTCCAATGGAATGGGCGAGGTGGCAAGCGCCTCTAATGCGCCATCCTCATAGTCGATTTGGAAAATCCGTTCCAGTGACAGCAAGCAAGACAGGATCGCACCGATCCACAGGATGCCAGGGGCGATGCGTGCCAATATGTCGGCATCTGATCCAATGCCAAGTGGTACGAACATGACGAGGATTAAAAAGAACCCAAGGGTCAGCCCAAACCCGCCACCCGAGCGGAACGCCAGCACTATGTCGCGGCGCAATAGGGCGATCATGTATAGTCACCCGCAAGAAATGGATCAGCGCTGGGTTGATCGGCTGTGGGTGCAAATTCTGTCAGATCTAATGTCTGTGCCTTCGGGATATCCAGATCAACATGTGTGGAGAGAATCGCTGAGCCGCCTTGTGCACAATGATCGGCGATTAGCGCCGCCACCAGTTTTGTTGTATGGCCATCAAGCGAGGTTGTGGGTTCATCCATCAGCCAGATTTTCGCACCTGTTAGGAACAGGCGCGCCAGTCCTAGACGCCGGCGTTGACCAGCGGACAAGGTGCCCGCAACACGGTCCATCAGATCGGACAGCGACAGCGTGTTTGCCACCGCATCCATGTTTGACGCATCATAAATACCAGCCCAAAACCTCAAATTCTCGCGAACAGTCAACTGCGCTTTGATCGCATCCAGATGCCCTGAATAGGCAATCTCTTCGTCGGGGGCATGAAATGTGCCAGCCTCGACGGGCAGTAATCCTGCAAGCGTTTTTAAAAGTGTGGTTTTACCCGACCCATTTTCACCGCGCAGGATCAAACACGCGCCAGCGGGCGCGGAAAAATTCACATCCGACAAGATGGTTCTGCCGCCGCGTGTAAGGGTTAGGTTTTCAACTTTTAAACTCATGGGGCAGGAAGTAACGCAAACTATTGGTTTTGGAAAGTGGACACCCTTGCAAATGAATATCAGCCAAAGGGCGTTCAAGGTTAACACTGCCGTGAATGATAAACCAAATGCGAACACGATCGTAATCTCGGGATTTCTGATGATCATGCGAACTTCCAAGAAAAATATATCGCCCCCGATCCCCGTTTATCTGGGTGCAACTCCGTTCGTTATCTTTGCATTTGCGTGGGTGAAATCCCCGTTGGACATAAGCTTTGCCGCGTCAAAGCATCTAGTGGATTACGTCACCGATCAGACTGGTTTCAACGGTGCAAAGCTAAAAGAGTATAACGCCGCTATGCAGCAGGCTGATACGTTGGATGTGTATTAACGTACGTAGATGATCGATTTTGGTGCATTGATTGTGTGTTTGGTCTGTGCGGCCTTTGGACGGTTGTTTGGCAAAACGAACATCGGATTAGACGTATTCGGCATACAATTGTATACAATAACCCTTGAACGACTCGTTGAAATCAAGCATAAGCCTGATAACATCATCAATTCCACAGCCATATCATCGGAGAACCTATGACCGTTATCGTCGGCAAAGACACCAGCAAAACCCGTAAAACCCTGACAGTCGGCAGCCAGTCTGTTGACTATTATTCTATTCCAGCTGCGACCGAAGCGGGGTTGGGGGATTTCTCGAAATTGCCTGCGGCGCTAAAAGTTGTGTTGGAAAACATGTTGCGGTTCCAAGACGATAAAACCGTTTCGGTTGATGACATCAAGGCGTTTGCTGAATGGGCGACAAAGGGTGGCAAGAACCCACGCGAAATCGCATACCGTCCGGCGCGGATTTTGCTGCAAGATTTCACAGGTGTTCCAGCGGTGGTTGATTTGGCCGCGATGCGCGACGGGATTGTGGCCTTGGGTGGTGACGCTGACAAGATTAACCCGTTGAACCCAGTTGATCTGGTTATCGACCACTCTGTTATGATCGACGAGTTCGGCAACGCGCGTGCGTTCCAAATGAATGTGGACCGTGAATATGAACGCAACCTAGAACGCTATACCTTCCTGAAATGGGGTCAGAAAGCCTTTAACAACTTCCGCGTGGTGCCTCCGGGAACTGGCATTTGTCATCAGGTGAACCTTGAGTATTTGTCGCAAACTGTTTGGACGGACAAAGACCAGAATGGCGTAGAGATTGCGTATCCAGACACGTTGGTCGGCACAGACAGCCACACAACCATGGTCAACGGCGCTGCTGTTCTGGGTTGGGGCGTTGGCGGGATCGAGGCCGAGGCCGCGATGCTGGGTCAACCAATTTCAATGCTGATCCCCGAAGTTGTGGGATTCGAGCTGACAGGTGCCATGATGGAAGGCACGACTGGTACTGACCTTGTGCTGAAAGTTGTTGAAATGCTGCGCGAAAAAGGCGTGGTTGGAAAGTTCGTAGAATTCTACGGCGCTGGCTTGGACACGTTACCATTGGCTGATCGTGCGACGATCGCGAACATGGCGCCTGAATATGGTGCGACATGTGGTTTCTTCCCAATCGATAATGAAACACTGCGTTACCTAACAAACACCGGCCGCGATGTGGAACGTGTAGCGTTGGTCGAAGCGTATGCCAAAACCAACGGTCTGTGGCGTGATGCGGATTATGCACCTGTTTACACAGACACGTTGCATCTGGACATGGGGACAATCGTTCCTGCGATTTCAGGCCCCAAGCGCCCACAAGA
>CALDZS010000363.1 GCA_937944065.1 uncultured Amylibacter sp.
TCTGGCTTTAGCAAATCCTTCCAACATGCGGGAACTGGCAGGTTGTTGGCCGCCAACAATTCGGTGTTGTACCCGTATCCTAACGCGCCAGAATAAATGCCAATTGTTTTGTCATTTGCGCCCGTTGCTTGGCTTATCGCCCAATCGTTAAGCTGATCGCGCATTGGTGAGACATAAGCAGCGGTTAGATTTTCTTCTGCTGCTTGAAGATGTGGATCACCAGTGCCACCCCACCATACGTCGCCTTTTGGGTTTGCAGACTCTGCCTTGATTTGTGCAAATGTTTCGCCCGAAGATTTACGGGTCATATTTACGTCGATACCCGTCGCATCTTCAAAGCTGCGGGACATCAGTTGGCACCAATCTTCCTGCGCAGAACAGTAAAGTGTAAGTTTGTCAGCCTGAGCGGCTGAGGCCATGGCGCTCAATGCGACCGCCGACGACAATGCAAGTGTACTAAATTTTTTCATAATTTCTCTCCCAGGTGCGAGCCATTGAGACTCATTTCAATTAAAAGAACGCTTCAGGCGTCTCTTGGCAGGAATAATTCAAACAGTTTCACCTGCTCTGTTTGGAATCAATGGATGTCAACACCCTAACAGTAATCTGCATCATTGAAAGTGTCTCGTTGATGCAAGGCGGAATCCAGTGAAATAAATTCTGTACATCCCAACGAAAGGTGCCAAGTATGCAAGGCACACAAGCGACGTTAATGCATGAGGAATATGAAATTGTTGAAGGCGGTGCTTCATACTGCGAACGGAAAGATCAACCTCACTTCGCAATCGTGGCACGGTGTCATTGTAGAAAGAGGATACGATGCTTTCATATTCGATTGCGATGGAACGCTGGTCGAAAGTGCAGAGGCGCATTTCGCTTCTTTCGCGGCGGCCGCGTCAGCGCAGGGTTTTGAATTTGAGCGTGATTGGTATTTGGCCCGAACAGGTTTAGACCGCGTTTCGTTGTTTCGTGACTTTGCCCAGATGAAAGGTGACGCATTCGACATTGCCGCAGCCGTCACTAAAAGCATCTCAATCTTTATCGAAACAAGCCAGAGAGTACGCTCCATTCCAGAAACGAAAACCCTTGTTGAAGCATTGGCCACAGACCACCCGTTGGCCGTGGGAACCAATGCAGAAGACGATGTCGCGCGGGCATCGCTACGCGCGACAGGAATGCTAGATTGTTTTGATCACGTTGTCTCGATCTCCAACGGTCTATTGCCAAAACCTTCACCAGATATCTTCACCACAGCCCAACAGTTGATGGGTGTGCCGCTGGCCCAAACGTTGGTCATAGAAGATGCTGTTCAAGGCGTCACAGCCGCTAAACTAGCTGGGATGGATGTCATTGAGATAGCACATCGTAGCACTGCCACATAGGCATTGATTCACGCCGCGCTGCGGGGGGCAGAACCTAAACCTTGTAAGCCTCCTCAGACATTGCCAATAGCTCGTCAAAAATATCGGGTGACCCCGTGATTACCCGCCCGCCTACGCGCAACATGTCAGATGTATTTTGGTATTCAACGCGACCACCTGCCTCTTTGATGAGCAACTGTCCCGCTAGACAGTCCCATGCGTTCATGTGAGGTTCAGTGTATCCTATCAAACGCCCTGCCGCGACGTAGGCCAGCATCAGTCCGCCAGATGCATTACGAAAGAATATGCCTCCTCGCGCCGAAAGTTCAGAAATTAAATCTGCTGCCATATGGCTCGCCGTGCGCCCGTTCATGCCTACACCGACACTGCCATCGTGCAACCCGTCGCTTTGCGCAATGCAGAGTTTGGTGTCGCCGAGGTACGCCCCTTGTTCGGATGAACCCCAAAACATCTCGTCAGTTGACGGTTCAAAGATCACACCAATCCGAGTTTGTTCATCTTGAATGCAAGCCAGAATAACGCACCATTGGGGAATACCCCGAACGAAATTGGCGGTTCCGTCGATAGGATCGATTACCCATGTCCAACCAGAGGATGATGGGACGTCGTCATGCTCTTCGCCAACAATCCCATCGTCTGGAAATTGTTCCGCGATTTTAGCACGTACAAATGTTTCGACCTCGAGATCGGCATTCGAAACAAGATCTTGAGCGCCTTTGGATTGGATATCTAGGGCGGTAAGGTCGCGGAAGAATGCCATGGCCATCGAACCAGCATCGCGTGCAATGGTTTTTGCAGCATCAAGACGATCGACGCTCATAACACGGTTTCGCGGTGTTCATCGAAGCCGTCTATGGAACTTGTCTCACCGTTTCTGCGAAAAACTCGTTTTATCATCGAATTCATTAGCGATTACTCCTTCTTTGATTGCGAAACTCTGCCTGCCTTAGGGTTCAGTCAAAAGTGGGTCGAGTCAACTAGCAATCCGTTCGGTTAGCGTGTGAAACTCAAGGCAGACGATCTATAGGAACCCAAAAGCGGCATCGTAGTTTTTTGGTTCACGCATTTATCTTGTCGTGATGATGGCTTAGAATTCTCGGGAGCAATTGGTGAGTTTCTAGGTCAGTCGACTTTTCAAAAGATCGCCCGACTTTGCAAGAATTGGATAACCTACAACGGAAAACGCAGCGTTGACTTGCTTCAAAGCCCGAAGCGTTTCCTGATGAATATTACTCGTCTCAATGCTTTCAACCAGACCCTCGCGCAACCGTCCTAGATGGTGCCGCTGCATTTTCTGTTCGACACGTCCGACCTTTTCTTTTGCAGCGACCAGTTCGCGCGCTTCGGCAGGGTTTTGATTCATCATGACATTCAATGCCAGTTGTATGTTGTTTTGCACTCTGTCAGAAAAATTCCCGATTTCCTTGCGCCCCTTTGGTGAAAACTGCAGGCCATTGGTGTCCATTCTTTTGGCCAGACCAAGCATGATGCGGGCAATGGCATCGGACGCTGCGTCCAAGCTGGTCGAGGTTGCCGCAAGCTCCATTGAACGACGTCCCATGTCATCATCCAACCCTGCTTTCCCCAGGCGTGCCAAATACAGTTTAAGATCAAGGTGAGTTTGTTTGATTGCTTTGTCTTGATCCTTGATAGATTGTGCGACAGTTGCGTCCCACGCATCATAAAGCGGTTCGACCATGATAAGCATTTGTTCGATTTTTTGGCCCATACCAAGAAGCTCTCGTGATGCACAATCGAGACCGCGTTGTGGTCGATCTAATGCTGATGGGTCTAGTGCGCTGACGGCGGGCAATACAGATTTAAGTCTAGATTTATCGACGACCATTGGTCCAATCAGCGAAACCAGAACCCCAACAAAAGGCAGGGCCAAAACCGCGAGCAGTAAATTAAAGACTAGATGCAGATTAATTGCCTGACGCGCAGGCTCTGTTCCAAGCTTTGCCAAAAGATCAGGGAAGGCAGCGATCAAAATGGTTGCCAGTATTGCCCCGCCTCCACGCAACACCAGATTTGCGACAACGACGCGACGCGATGCCAATGATGCCGACAATGTAAGCACATAGGCAATAACCGCGCCACCTAAGTTTGCACCAAGGACCATCGCCGCTGCTGCAGCAAGAGGTAGGACCGATTGACCTGCCAAAGTTACAAAAAGCAGAACCGCCGCGACACTGGAATGAAAGACCCAGGCGAGGCCGGCACCAACTAAGAATGCGGTTAAAAGATCGCGGGCGAGATATCCCATAACGACTTGCGTTCCAGGATTGGCAACAATTGGGCCAGTCGCTGCGCGGATCATGTCCAAAGAGACAAAAATCAATGCAAGCCCAATTAGAATTCGCCCTACCTGTCTGGCGCTGCTGTTTTCGGAACGCAAAAACAAAGTGACGCCAACCAGCAAGCAAAGCGGAATCAACAAGGGTTGCCGTACCAAAAGAAGTTGGGTCACCACAGCAGAGCCGACATCCGCCCCCAATAGAATTGCCAATCCAGTTGCTGTTAACAACCCGCCTTTTGCTACGAAGTTCGAGACCAGAACGGCAACGGCAGTAGAGCTTTGCAAAAAGACAGCGGCGCCGATACCTGATCCCGCAGCGAAAAGACGATTGTTTGCCGACAGGCGAAACCACAGCCTTAGCTGGTTGGCAAAGCCGCGTTCAACGCCAGTGCGCACGAGGCGAACCGACCATATCAATAAGGCAGCAGCACCTGCGATGCTGAGGATGAAGTTTATCAGGTTTTGGTCGTTCAAATTAAACTCGCTCGATCAGTTTAATAAATTTATCAGGAAGAGACCTGATAGCAGCCTGATTATGGCGCATTCTTGGATTGATGCAACCTGTTGTGATTATTGAAATTTATCAAGTGACTTATAGTCAGGGTCGCTGAAGAACAAAGTCGGGATGAATTCCTGACTTCGAGATATATTGGTTTACGTCAGCACCCGAGAAAAACCCAAAGCCAGCAATCAAAGCGGTTTTAACACCAGCGATTTGCCCACCCAGAATATCGGTATGCAAGCTGTCCCCGACCATGACCGTGCGGGCAGGCTCAAACGTGTCAAGCTGCGCGAACGCAAGGTCGAAAATTGTGCCGAAGGGTTTGCCAAAAAACTGCGGCGATACGCCAGTGCGGTCAGCCAAACGGTGCGCAAATGAACCTGGCTCTGTTGAAAAACCGCTTTCGCGAGGGGCAACGATATCGGGATTGCCGACATAGACAGGTCGGGGATTGGCGGCGATTGACGCCTCGAGCAATGCTTGCCGGCTTTCGGTCCAAATTGCACTGCCTATCATTAGAAACCCATCTACGGCATCGTAGGTTTCCGGATCGTCTGCAAGGAATGTAATGTTCAACCCTTCAAGATCAGCACGCCCAAGCTGTTCGTTCGCCATAATGCCCATGTGTCGATCCGGTTCGGACTTCAGGGCGTGCAATAGTGCTTTCCGGCTTGTGATTACGTCCTCGGGTGCAAAGTCGTAGCCAAGTTTCTTATACTTTTTCATCAAGTGAGAATGTGGATAGCCTGCTGCGTTGGAAACGATGAGAACGCGCTTGCCTGCTTTTTGGAGCCCCGCCACACGCTCGGGCACGCCCGCAATGGCCGTTTCGCCGATGTTCAAAACACCGAACGCATCAAGAAAGAATGTGTCCATCTTTTCCGCGATCGCATCGAGGTTAGGCAGAGAAACGCAAGCGCCGTGTGCCTGCGTAGATGGCAGCCGATGGCGCACATTCTCGTAGGCCGAAAAAGCCTCTTCCATATTCAAATGATTGCGCCCCGAACTTTGGCCGAGACCCATTCGGATATGACGACTGCGGCTAAGATAACAAGTAAGATCAACGACACTTGAGGCCAAGCCAATACATTCAGCGAGGATGATAGTTGCAATCCTATGCCTCCAGCACCTACTAGGCCCAGAACGGTGCTTTCACGAATGTTAATGTCCCAACGGAATACGGAAATTCCTGCAAAGGCGGGCATTATTTGAGGCACGATGCCATACGCCATAATTTGCCACCGCGACGCACCTGTTGCCGTGATCGCCTCTACTTGCGTTTGGTCGATCTCTTCGATTGCTTCGTATAGTAGTTTTGCGCAGAAGCCGATGGAGCGGATTGCGATTGCAATCACGCCTGCAAAAACACCAGGCCCAATTATAGCAATCAGAAGTAGTGCCCAAATAAGCGAATTGATTGATCTGGTCGATACGATGATCAATAGTGCAATGGGTCGAATGAAAAATCGCGATGGCGTCGTGTTTTGGGCTGCAAGAAATGCAACGGGAACGGCAAGGATTACAGCAATGATTGTACCGAGTGTTGCGATGTTAAGCGTATCCCATATCGGCTTTCCAAGCTGGGTGATGTATTCCCATTTAGGTGGGGTCGCCCGGGTCCAGATGTCATTTGCAATGCGTGGTGCATCCCAGACAAAGAACCATGTCGTAGACTTAGATATCTGCTGCCAGCAATACGCAAAAATGGCTATACCGATCAGCCAGAGCACCCAATGGAAAAGGCTTTCTCGCCCTGAACGACGTTGCCAAATCTTCAAGTTATTTGCTTCGCGTACTGGCATTATTGAACCCTTGCTCGTATGACGCCTGACAAATATTCAAGCGCCATGACAATTACGATGATGATCAATAGAATCGCCGCCGCCGTATCATATTCATAGCGGTCAAACGCGGTGTTGAGCGTCGCGCCAATCCCACCGGCGCCAACCAAGCCAAGGATGGCACTTTCGCGAAAATTGATATCGATGCGATAAATGCTAAGGCCGATCAATCGCGGCATAACCTGAGGCTGAACCCCGTAGTTGATCCATTGCGTCCAGCGCGCGCCAGACGCTTTGATCGCCTCGGCCTGCACCTTGTCCATGCTCTCGATATCTTCTGCCAGTAGCTTTGATAAAAAACCGATGGTCGCAAAGCTAAGAGTTAGGAACCCTGCCAGCGGACCAAAGCCGAAGATGGCAACCAAAAGGATGGCCACAATAATTTCTTGCAGAGCGCGGCTGATGGCGATGATACCACGACAAATCAGGTAAATGGGCAAGGGTGCTACATTGCGAGCAGCGCCAAGGGCGACCGGGATCGATATTATGATACCCACGACCGAGGAGGCAACTGTCATTAGGATGCTTTCCAGCATACCTTCCCAAATGTCTGAAGAGCGGGTTGTAAAATCAGGATTTGCGAAGGCCAGGACGAATTTTTTACCTCGTTCCAAGCCCTCGTAGACACGCGACCAATTCACGTCGATTGTCATATAGGCGGCTATCAAATAGGCGATTAAGCCAAGAAGCAGCGCCCAGCGCAGCCATGCGCGCTGTACGAAAGGTGGCTTTTTCCAAGGCTGGCCAAGCTTTGTTTCAACATCAAATACTGCGTCGTTCATTCTGCTGCCATCGCATCATCGTCATCGACTTTTTCGATGGTGGCTTCCCAATCTTCTTCGCCGTAGATTGTGGTTAACACATCTGGTGTTAATCCTTCTGGCGGGCCGTCAAATTCGACGGCACCAAAACGAAGACCGATCACGCGTTGCACAAACATCTGTGCCAATGCCACGTCGTGTATGTTGATAATTGCTGCCAAACCGCGTTCTTTGCACAGCTCGCAAATCAGCCGCATGATTTGGCGTGATGTTTTTGGATCTAGCGATGCAGTTGGTTCGTCTACCAACAACAATGCGGGATCTTGGATCAGAGCACGGCAAATACCGACGCGTTGACGTTGGCCACCCGACAGCTCGTCTGCCCGTTTGTCCGCCATATGTGCCAAGCCGACGCGATCCAAGAGGCGAAACGCTTCGTCCACGTCAGACTGTGGAAACCTGCGCAGAAAGCTGCGCCAAAACCCCACATAACCCAAACGACCTGACAGTACGTTTTCCATCACAGTCAGACGTTCCACCAGCGCATATTCTTGAAAGATCATTCCCATGCGCCGACGTTCACGACGCAATGCACCTGAGGACAATTCTGTCAGTTCAACATCACCCAGATAGACCTTGCCCGACGTAGGCTCTACCAGTCGGTTTATACAACGAATTAGGGTTGATTTACCTGCGCCCGAAGGCCCAATAAGTGCCAGAACTTGGCCTTCAGGAATATCGATATCCACGGCCTTTAGTGCTTGATCCCCAGTTTTGTATGTCTTCACAAGCTTCTCAAGCCGCAGCATGAATTATCCCCGCACCAAATTTAGTTTGTTGAAATCGGACGGACTGCAAAGTCCGTCCGATTAGTATTTACTCGCAAGCGTAGCTAACGCCGTTTGCAGTATCAATCTTGCGGATCACGTCCCAGAACTCTTGGTAAGTCATCTCTAAGAATTGGCCCTCGTTTGATTTTTCAAACTCGGCTTGCAAGGATGTACCTTCCCATTCGAAATTGAAGAACGCGTTGCGAATCTTCTCTTTCAGCTCGGGCTTCAGATTGTGCGCAGTACCAAAACCTGTCGTTGGGAATGTTTGCGATTTGTAGATCACTTTGACGTCGTCAGCTTTGATAACATCGCGGCTGATCATGCGTGCCTTCACAGAGTTGGCGATGGACGCAGCCATATAATCTTTGTTGGCCACACCAAGGATCGAATTGTCGTGTTTACCAGAATAAACTGGTTCAAAGTCACGATCTGGTAGCATATCAAAGTCACCTTTCAGGATCGCAGACGGCGCCTTGAAACCAGAGTTCGATGTAGGCGATGTGAATGCCAACTGTTTGCCCCTGATGTCTTCGACTTTTTCAATACCAGAGCCTGGGAAAGTGATGATTTCCATCTCATAGCCGAAATTGCCGTCTTTTGAGGCCATAATT
>CALDZS010000364.1 GCA_937944065.1 uncultured Amylibacter sp.
TCTAAATCATTTAAGTATCGCGAGAAATTTTTCTTGTCATTATTATAATAGGCACTGATCAACAAGTAATGATACCCCGCCGCGTGATGAACGCTGCTGGCGACAAGCGTGTGACATTCAGAACCCTTGATATCGGGTCGGACAAAGTCCTGTCATATATGAAGAATATCAAAGAACCAAACCCAGCCATGGGTTGGCGCGCCATTCGGTTAGGGTTGGAAAAACCCGGCGTGATGAAGATGCAATTGCAGGCTTTGTTGCGTGGCGCCAATGGCCGCCCAATAAACATCATGTTCCCGTTCATCGCACAGTTTGATGAATTTCGGGATGCCAAAGCAATCTTGGATCAAGTTGTGGAAAATGAACGCCGCCTCGGTCATACGCTGCCGTCAGACCTGAAAGTCGGCGCGATGCTGGAAACACCCAGCCTTGCATTTGCACCTGATCAGTTTTTCGAAATGTGCGATTTCATCTCTATTGGTGGCAATGATTTGAAACAGTTTTTCTATGCCGCCGACCGCGAGAATGAACGTGTGCGCGCACGCTATGATACGCTGAATGTCAGTTTTTTGTCTTTCATCGACCAAATCACTGAACGTTGTAACACGTTCGGCACGCCCGTTAGTTTCTGCGGTGAAGATGCTGGCCGCCCGATCGAGGCGTTGTGCCTTGTCGCGATGGGGCTGCGTAATCTGAGCATGCGGCCAGCCTCTATTGGGCCTGTCAAACATATGCTGCGCAAAACCAACTTGTCCGAAGCACGCAAAGTCATCGACGAGGCGCGCGGGTCAGGTGCGCAATCAATACGGCCTGCCCTGATGGAATGGTTGAATGGCGGGACTGGTTAAGGCAACGGGGTAATTGTAACACCGCGTGACCGCAACGCATCACTGGATGCAGGCAGCAAGCCCGTCGATTCAGACAATAAAATCTCTTCAAGATTAGAAGCTTTCTCTAGATCAGCTAAATCCGTAATTTGCGTGTTGCGCAAATCAAGGCGGCGTAAATCGCGCAACCCTATCAAAGGTTTCAACGAGGTCACACGCGTGCCCGAAAGGTTCAATTCCTCCAGCCCGTCAACAGAAGACAGAGGGGTCAAATCTATGATTTGAGTGTCTTTTAAGTTGATCGTTTTTAACTTCGTATTCTCTGACAAGTCTGGCAAAACCTGCAAGTCTGTTCCTTCAACATCTAGCTCTTCTAGATTGTTCAGTCGCGATACATAAGACAAATCCAGGATATTCGAATAGGCTAATTTAAGCGTCTTTAGTTGATACAAATCTTTGATCGGCTCCAGCTCGATCACACCTGTTTTGGACAAATCTAAATGCTCAAGGCTGAACATTTCGCTGACTGGTGCCAAATTTTTGATCTGTGTATCCGGGGCGATCAGGAATTCAAGCGCAGCCAAGTCTTTTAACGGTGCAATGTTCCGTGTCCGTGCGCCATTCAGTTCAACTGACTTTAGCCCGCGCAAAGTGGACAATGCAGACAAGTCTTCCACGATACCATTTGTTAGAACCAAATGACGAATATTACTAAGACCTTCTAGGGAGTTGATGTCAGCCATCTTTGGGCCAACTTTGATCGTGTTCACGCGGCGAAGATCACGAATTTCGTCAGGCAACCAAGCCAAGGTAAACGCAGAAAAATCAAGCGCTTCGCATTTGTTCAAACGGCATTCTTCGACCATGGTCCAAGTCCGCAAAACCTGCATACGATCGGCAGTCGCCAATCGTGTTTCGCTGCTGCTGGTTAGGTTGTTACCACCAATATCCGTAAACCCGCTATCGGTGTCGGAACCAGTCGCGTCAACGGTTTGGGTCGGAACAGTCACACTTGCAGGCTCTGAACTAGGTTCTGGCGTGCTTGCAGCTGGCGCTGCTTTGGCAGGTTGTGCTGGTTGCGCAGGCTGTGCTGGTTGCACAGCGGGTGCCGCAGAATTATTGACCACACCTTCGGTAGCTGGCCAGAATTGATATATTCCAACCGCCACAAGGACATAAGCAACCATTAATCCAAGAAATCGCAGACCCATCGTCGCGTCACCCCCAAGTGTTTCAGTCGGTAAATTAGGATTGAAAAGAAACAGCGTCAACACTGCCCCACATTCTTTCCATGTTTTTAAGTAGATGTTGTTTTTATACTTGTCCAAATTCTAGTCGCGCAATGCGTGTATTTGCTCTCAGACTGCGTCAAACCCCTATTAAACAGCATTTCCCGCATAAACTTGCCCAAAGACGCCATCCAAGGCTCCGGCAGTCAATCCCTTCCACAACAGACGGTCTGGATTGGTTGGCGGTGGGAAAACTACCCCAGTCGCCTTGTGAAAACCGAATCGTTCATAATACGGCGCATCACCAATCAGCATTACTCGATGCCAGTTTTGATCACGCGCAGCCACCAGTGTTTCTCGGATCAAAACAGCGCCCAAGCCCTCGCCCTGTGTGGTTGGATGCACAGCAATCGGGCCTAGCAGTAAGCAAGGCACGCGGTCATCGCCAATACTGATTGGCCAATACCTAATGGCGCCGACGATGATATCCAATTCATTTCGAGCCACTGTGCACAGGCTGGCGACAGGCGCTGTGCGATCGCGCAAACGATAAGAACTTAACGCCTCTCGGCCGGGGGCAAAGGTTAGATCGAACAGGTTTTCCACCTCCCATCCGTCCTCTTTGGTTTCTTGGCTTAGCGTTATCATCTATCTGCTCGGCACATTTTTCACTGGTTCTGGCGATAGCATGGGGCTAAGTCATGGGCAAATCAAAGATATATCTGGTGTGATTATGTTCTACGAAACTGATAAAAATGACCATGGTCTAAAGTACAATCCCATCAAGGCGATCATCTCGCCGCGCCCGATTGGTTGGATTTCCACAATCGACGCCAACGGCAAACCAAACCTAGCACCTTATTCATTTTTCAACGGCGTATCTGCTGCGCCGCCAATCATCGGATTTGCTCCGACTGGCAATAAGATCGGTAGCGACGAAGGCAAGGACACGCTGCGCAACATCAAAGAAACTGGCGAATTTTGTGTGAACATCGTCAGTTACGAGTTGCGCGATGCGATGAATATCAGCTCTGGGTCCTATGCCCACGGTGTGGACGAATTTGAATTGGCAGGACTGACCAAAGCCAAATCAAACTTGATCGCCGCACCGTATGTGGCCGAAAGCCCCGTCGCACTTGAATGCAAGTTACATTCGATCACCGATGTTACTGATACCTGCGCATGGGTTATGGGTCATGTGGTCGGCATCCATATTGACGAAAAGCATATCAAAAACGGTATCTTGGATGTGACCAGTTATCGTCCAGTTGCACGGCTTGGGTACAAGGACTATTCCGTTGTGGATGAAGTTTTTGAATTAGAGCGCCCGAAAGTCAAATGATCGTAGAACCGTTTGAAATCTACGATCTAGAGGGATTTACCACGGGGCGTCTGGGCGTGTGCCGGCAGCCTGGTCAATCAGGCGACCTGGTTGCGGACATGGCACTGATAGCAGACTGGTTACCTTCGGTCGTTGTTACGATGACGACAGAGGCCGAGTTTCCAGCACCGCCACTCTGTCTACCGCAGGCATTCGCAAGCGCGGAGTTTGATTGGCTGCACTTGC
>CALDZS010000365.1 GCA_937944065.1 uncultured Amylibacter sp.
TGTTTGAACCGACACTTTTAAACTGCGCGCGCTTAGGGCTGGTTCACTGATCAACACTGTGGCGCGGTATCGTTGTGATGATCCGGGCGCTGTGCCCCATCCCATAACAATGACACCTGTAAATGGATCAGCCGCTTCTAAAGGTAGGAACCCTAGAACATCCAGAGACGCGTTCCAAAGAAACTTGTTTACCTGAACTTTGGTGTCCGATTCTTGTCCCTGAAACAAATCCCATATTGTTTCACGTCGTTCTTCGGGCTGAGGCGTTGATGTATTTTGCGTCTCGCCACAGGCTGCAAGCAACCCCAATGCAACAATCAGGCCGAAAGATGTTCGTATATAACGGTGCATAAAGCCCCCAAAACAGTGTTATCAAGGGGTTTTTTAGCCTGCCTACACCAGCAGAACAAGCCGTTAATTACAGGCGGCAAACTCGGCGGATATATGCGACTGTGGCACGAACGCATCACTGTTGCCCCAGTTGCTCAAATCTGCCCCGATTTTCTTGACCAGAGGGGGCATTTCATGGGATTTCCCCACTAATCGGATTGGAATTCACTGGTTCGAGGTGCACCTTTTTATCTCAACGAGGGAAAATAAAATGAAAAAACTACTTATCGCTTCTACAGCGCTAGTTGCAACAGCTGGAATGGCTGCTGCTGACGGACACACAGGCGTATCACTTTCAGGTACTGCTGACATGGGTATCCACAGCTCTGACCGCGCTGCTGACTATTTCACAGACGGCGACGTTCGTCTTTACTCTTCAGTAGACGTATCATTCAACATGTCTGCAGAATCAGACAGCGGTTTGACTTTCGGCGCGAAAATCGACCTAGACGAAGCTGCAAAAACTAACCGTAATGCTGAAGCAGTATGGGTTAAAGGCGGCTTTGGTAACCTAACTATGGGTGATACAGACGGCGCTATGGACTGGGCTATGACTGAAACAGCCATGGGTACTGCCATGACTGATGACCACACAGAGCACGGTGGCTACAATGGCAACAGCATTGCTGACTCAGGTACAATCCTGCGCTACGACAACACTTTTGGTGATTTCGGCGTAGCATTGTCAGCTGGTAACGTTGGCTTTGGTGCTGGTTCAGACGAAGTGATCCAACTTGGTGTTAAATACAACACTGAAATCGGTGGAGCAGGTCTTGGTCTTGGTTTGGGTTATGCTGACAATGGCACCGACTCTCTTCTTGGCCTAAGTGTTAAAACAAGTGTTGCTGGTTTCGACGTAGTGTTGAACTACACAGACGCTGACAACGATGCTTCACACATGGGTATCGGCCTTGGCTACAAAGTTGGCGACGTTCTATTGCACGCTAACTGGGGTGAGTACGACGACGGCACAACAAAGACAGATGGTTACGCTCTTGCGGTTAACTACGGTCTAGGTGGCGGCACTACTTTCGCAGCTGGTTACGGTTCAGACGACGCTGGTGACACAATGTCACTAGGTCTAGTAATGTCATTCTAATTTAGAACGATATTGTTATAACGGAAGAGCGGGCCTTGTGCCCGCTCTTTTGCTTTTCATCCTTTGAAAAAGACATATAATGATTGTTTGGATCGTTAATCCAAGCGGTCATTCCAAAGGACAAAAATGGCACCTCTTCACCCCTCGCTTATCGCCAAAACCTATGAACAGGCGCTAAGTCTGCAATCGCAAGGCAAGGCGGAAGACGCGCTACAACTTTACAGTCAGATTATAGATGCAAAGCCTGACCTTGCAGAAGTTCATTTTCAGGTCGGACGCATTTTTTACGGCGGCAATAGATTTGAAAAATCCGTATTTCATCTAGACATCGCAACACAAATAAAGCCCAAAGAGCCTGCCATCTGGCAAGAGTTGGTGCCAAGCCTGCTATGCAACGCCGACCCTATCAAGATTAAAGACGCACTGAAGCGCCTGAAAAAATCAAAAATGCCCAAGCTCGCCGCCGCGACGATTCAAAGCCGCCTTAAAAACCGCGCGGATGGGTCAAGCGTCTCGGTCGGCACCGTAAACAAAGACCAGCTTTCCAAAGTACAGGCTTACATTGCAAAGCGCAATTATGCCGAGGCCAACAACATGGCAAAGTCCATGGCCGCGTCGCATCCAAAAAATGCCATCATTGCGGAGCTGTTGGCACGAACATATGTTCTGCTTGGCCAGACAGATGCAGCACGCAAAGCGTTTCAAACGGCGATCACTTTCGATCCTAACTTTTTTCACGCATTCAATAATTACGGACGCGCAGAGCTGGACGCTGGGCACCCTAATCGTGCGCTGACTTTGCTTAAATCTGCCATTCAAATTGCGCCACGATCGCCAGGAGCGATTAGCAACATCGCCGCGGCATTAATGGCGATCGGCCAAACTTCGGACGCCGTAACATTGCTACAAAACGGACTAAGGGCGGGCGTTAAAGGTGGGCAATTAGATTATATGCTTGGTGGAAAATTTGCACGTGACGAGGACTACGATAATGCGATCACACATTTTAAAGCCGCCGCCAAAAAAGGCATGCATTCTGCCCATCTATTCGTTGAAACAGGTGCCGCATTTGCTGCAAAGAACGAGTTAGAAAATGCTTGGCGCGAGTACGAAAAAGCACAGGAGATTGATCCAATGCACGCGCCGATTTATTACCGTCAATCCTCTATTTTGCAGGAACAAGCCAAGTTTGATCAAGCGATAGCCAAGATCAAACAAGCGATTGATCTGGAACCAAAAAATGCGACGTTCTTACTTACTTATGCAAACATGCAAAAAATCAAAGACGGCGACGACATTATTGAAGCAATGCTGTCCTTGCACAACGACCATAACACCCCGATCGAAGACAGATCCGAACTTGGGTTTGGTATTGTAAAGGCGTTGGAAGACACTGCGCAGTATGACAAGGTATTCCCTTATCTCAAGTCTGCAAATGATGATATGCGCACACGTTTTCCATATGATGCGAATGATATCATAAACGAAATCGACAGCTTGCAGGCCTATTTCGCCGACTTTGAATTGCTGGATTTCAAGGGTATGGGGTATAAAGATGCGGCACCGATTTTCGTCTGCGGTATGCCACGGTCTGGTACCACGTTGGTGGAGCAAATAATCTCAGCGCACAGTCACGTATCTGGCGCAGGAGAGGTTGGGTTTGCTGGGAAACAGGAAATCCGTGCCATGGCTAACGACGATGGCAGCCTGAAACCCTTGTCTCAGATTGGCGCAGCAGAGTTGTCGAAACTTGGCAAAGATGTG